>DASZPH010000071.1:0-81294 GCA_035550375.1 Pirellulales bacterium
GCGTAAGCGAGGAGCACGACGCAACTTCCCTCGCTCACCTTCGGCGTTCCTATCGGCGCAGTCTGCGCGCAAGTCTATGCCGGGCCGGTGAATAATCCGCGCCTCGCCCACCCGCATTCTGGCGAACGCGCCTACCCGCGGACGACATCAAAGCCGAGCGGCGTCCGCGCCTGCCAATGTCTGCCTCGGCGTCGCCGGCACCGACCTCGATGTGATGCCGTGTGGGCAACGGCGGCAAGATCCGCCGCTACGGACCTGGCCGACGAATGTCTGCCAATCTCTGCCAATCCCTGCCATCCCTTCGCCTTGCTCGATGGGGAAGGGGAGCCACGGCATGCTCGACCACAAAGGGGTGGTGCCACGTGGCTTGATGCCGCCGGGCCGAGAGGACGCGAGGGCGCCCTCTCGGCGGCAGCGTGTTCCCTGAGCAACCGGAGCGGCGGTGAACGCCGCCCCGGTGCTCAGTCAATGAAGCTCCACCGCGAAGCACTTGCCGGAGCGGCCGACCCAGAGACCGCTGAGCCCGACAAGCATAGGCTCCAACCCAGGAGGGAGGGTAGCGATTGGGTTCCCGCAAACCCGCACGCTGACGGTGGAGCTTCCTCAATGATTTGGTTGCGAGAATTCCTTTCGTTTGATCGGTCTTGAGCGACGCCCTTTTCCAGTGCCGAAATGAACCGCTCCGTTGCCAATGCCCGCGACATCCCCTTGGGCAACCTCGCGGCCGTCGATCACGATGCGCGGCAGCGGCGTCGCGGCGCGGCGGGCCGGATCAAAATTGAGCCAGCGTCCGCCGGTGAGCCGTTCGAAGTCGTATAAGGTGATTCGATCCATGCCCGAAACAAGAAGTCGGAGTTTCTCAGGCGGCTCGGTTAAGGGCCGGCAACGATTCGTAAAGCCAGCGACGAGCCACTTCGCGATCGTCGAAGCTCAGCCTTCGATCGCCCACAATCTGATACCTTTCGTGTCCCTTGCCGGCGACCAGCACGCAGTCGCCCGGCTGGGCCCGCTCCAGGGCCCACTCGATCGCCAGGCGTCGATCGAGGATGATCTGCGCCGCGCCGGGCCGCTGAAAACCCTGGGCAATCTGCGCCGCGATCGCTTCGGGTGGCTCGCTGCGCGGGTTGTCGCTGGTGACCACCGCCAGGTCCGCAGCCTCTTCGACCGCCCGACCCATGAGGGGACGTTTTGACTTGTTGCGGTCGCCACCCGCGCCGAAGACGCAGATCAGGCGACCGCTGGTGACCGCACGTAATGCCTCCAGGCTGCCCGACAGCGCGTCGGGGGTGTGCGCGTAATCGACGAACACCGAGAAAGGCTGTCCGCATTCCACCCGGTCCAGCCGCCCCGGAATGCGCTGAATGGCCTCCAGCCCGCTGACGACGGTCGGCAGATCGATCGAGTAGACAAGCCCCACGGCGGCTGCCGTCAGGCAATTGGCGATGTTGTGAGCCCCGATCAGCGGCGTGCGTACCGGAATCGTTTCGTTTTCGGCGCTTAGCAGAAACGTCTGCTCGCTGGGCCATTGTTCCACGGGAGTGGCGGTGACTTCCGCCGCGCCGTGCATGCCGACCGAGAGCATGGGGCCGTCGATTTCCGCCAGCAGGCTCTCGGCGAGCGGATCGTCGACGTTGACGATTGCGAATCCCTCGGGCAACAGGTGGTCGAAGAGCCGCCCCTTAGCCTTGCGGTAGCGGCCGAGCGTGCCGCGGCAGGCAGGGCCATCGCGCCGCACGTTGGTCACGCACGCCACATCGAAGTCGAGGCCGGCGACACGCCTCTCAGCGAGCGCGTGGCTGGCGACCTCCATCACCAGATGAGTGCAGCCGTTGGCCGCCATGCGGGCCATCCAGGTCGCGAGCACGTTGGCCGGGGGCGTCGTCCAACCTGCGTCGCCCCACTCGTCGCCGTCGAAATAACCCAAGGTGCCGAGCACCCCCGCCTTGAAACCGCCGGCCGCCAGGACGCTCGCGGTCAGGTAGCTCGTGGTCGTCTTGCCGTTTGTCCCCGTGACGCCGATGACCCTCAGCCGGCGAGCCGGGTAGCCCACGAGCGCCTGGCAAAGATGTCCGTAGGCTTCCGCCACGTCGTCGACGTAGCAAACGGGCAGCGGGCAACCGGGCAGAGGCTGGTCGGCAAGCACAGCCTGCGCGCCGCGGGCGACCGCTTCGGCCAAGTGATCGTGCCCGTTCGTCGTGGCTCCTGCCAGGGCGACGAACAGGTCGCCCGGCCGGCACGCGCGGGAATCGGCGCAGCAGCTCGACACGCTGATTTCGCCCGACGGTAAGACCGCGTCGGGCAAAATCTGGCGCAAGCTTAGCCGTTGCGCGCGAGGACGGTCCATGGCGTGAAGGCCTCCGTGCCCAAATCGCCGAGTTTACGAGTTTAATCCGGCTTCACATGGCGGGATCGACGTACATTCCGACCTATGCGGTTGCCGGACGCGAGCAATCGGTCTGCCGTCCTTGGGCGAAGGTGATCCGGCCCACGGCCTACCGGGTGAATTGCGGGCCGGATTGTCGCGAATTCCGGGCGGTTGTCAAGGCAAGAAATTCGACGTTGAATCGTGGCCTCGCGGCAGGGCGCGACGTCGGTGCCGCAGGCTGCGACACGACGTTCGCGTCCTGCGGCTATTCCCGCTCGGCGTTCAAGCGGCGAATCAGTCCGGATAGCTCCGCCAGTTCCTTGCGAAGCGAAGCGACCTCGTCGCGCAAACGCTCCAGCTCGGCCTCTTCCGCCTCCTCCTCATCCTCGTCGCCGTCACGATCGTCGCCCGGCCCTCGGTGGCGACGTGGCGGAGGAGGAGGGGGTTCGCGCCGGGCGCGGGGCGGACCACCGCCCATCAGGAGGCGCATGGCCCCAGGGCCCGCCGCGCCGAAGTCGTGGTGCACGTGGATGTGTATCGTGATCGTGTGCGGAGGCCCGTCGTGATGCTGGTGCCCGCCGGGCCCGGGCTCACCCGGGTTGTGTCCACCCGGACCATGTCCGCCCGGGCCGGGTCCGCCCGGGCCGGGTCCGCCGGGTTGACCGGGGCCGCCGGGTTGACCGGGGCCGCCTGGGCCGGGGTTGAATTGACCCGGACCAGGTCCGCCTGGGCCGGGGTTAAACTGACCGGGGCCGGGTCCAGGCCCCGGGGGCGGATTGAAGCCTTGCGGTGGGTTGCCCGGGGGTGGATTGAATCCGGGGCCTGGATGTCCGCCCTGCGGTGGTTGGGGAGGGCCAAATCCGGGGCCGCCGAAACCAGGCCCACCCGCCGGCTGCCGATCGTCGGGGCGGCGGTCGTCGGGGCGCCGGTCGTCACGACCTCGATCCTCACGCCTCCTGTCGCCGCGGTCGCCGTCACGACGACGCTCTTCACGCCTCGACCGACCTGTGTCCCGGTCCCGATCATCGTCGTCCCGATCATCGTCGTCCCGATCATCGTCGCCGTCATGCAGCGCGGCAACGGCCATCTCGATGCTGGCGGCTTGCCGCATCGCGCCAACATCTTCAGGAGCGCTGAAGGCCGCCCGCAGAATCTCCTCAAGCAGTGCGGCGGAAATCGTAGCAGCGGGCTCGTGTCGTTGATCTTGAGCACCCGCCGTTTCGTCGGCTTCCTCCGCGCGGCAACAGGTGCCAAAAAGCGTGGCCGTGAGGGCCGCCACTGCCAAAAAGAATCGTGCCAGAACAAGTCGCATCGCCATGTCTCCTTCGCGTCGGGTCAAAGCTCGAACAAATCAGCAACGCTGCCCGCGAAGAACCGGCGCAGCCCCCAGTCGTCTGATGGCAGCCGCCTCATGACAGAGAATGCCTGGGTCAGGAGAGTGCGTGGGGACCGCGTCGCGTCGATCGTAAGCTGCCGAGTCGGGAGAAGTCAAGCGAGCGTGATCCGCGGCGCACGGCAGCACGCGGCCATGTGCCGGCTACTTTACGGCGTGCTGCGAGAGAAACGACTTTAGCTCGCGGACGAACTCGGGGCGGCCGGGCGCCCGCATGTGATCGGCGTCCTCGATCACCGTGACGGTCAGGTTCGGCATGACCTGCGCCAATTCGTCGACCGTCACCTTGAGCGGATCGGCTCCGCCGATAATCGCCAGCGTCGGTACGCGGTTGGCCCGCAGCTCGTCTTCCGTCACGGCCAGCTCACTCATGCCGCGGGCCGCCGCGGCCAGCGCCTGCTGGTCGTTCAGCAGCGAGAAAATCTGATTGCCTAAACGGACGCGGAACTGGTCCTCGGTCGGTTTCGGTCGCCCCGGCGGCGTGAGCCGCACCAAGAGCGGCAGAATCCCCTTCTGCTGTTCCAGCGATTCAATCACGTCTTCCATGAAGACTGCCCGCTCGTCGTTGGACTTGAGCCAGCCCGCCCCCCCGAGCGTGGCGGTTAAAAAGCGATCCGGGTGTTCGACCCGCAGCTTGTTGGTAATCAGCGCGCCCATGGAGTAGCCGATGACGTGCGCTTTGGGTATCCCCAAATGATCGAGCAGGCGGACTGCGTCTTCCACGGTCTCTTCGCCGTAACGGTTGGGGTCGTGCGGTTTGCCGCTGCGGCCGTGCCCGCGGTTGTCGTAGGCGATGACGCGATGGCCCCGAGCCAGGGCTTGCATCACTCCTGAAGCGCCCCACTGGACGTGCAGGCTCGCGCCCAGGCCGTGGATGAGGAGCACCGGCTCGCCTTGGCCTTCGACGAGATAGCGGATCGTCACGCCGTCGGAACTGAAGAACTGGCTTTCCGCCGCGCCCGCGGCACAGGCGGCGGCGAAGAGGAAAACGACGGCCGACAATCGGGGAAGCGTGGGAAGATAGCTCATGAGCGATCCGTTGCTCTCGTTGGTCTATAACGCCGGACGTGTGACGGCGCGCAACACGCGGGCCGTGGCGGGCGACTTGTTCAACACATAGAAATGGACCCCCGGCACCTCTCCGTCGATAAGCTCCTGGACCTGCCGCGTGGCGAAGTCGACACCCACCTCGAACTGCTCCGCCGGGTCGTCGTTGTGGGCGGCCAGCGCTTCGACGAACTCCTCGGGCAGTTTCGCGCCGCAGAGCGACGTGATCCGCTTGATCTGCGCCAGGTTCGTCACGGGCAGGACGCCGGGCACAATCGGCACCCCGATTCCCATTCGGGCACATGCGTCGCGGAAACGGAAGAAGTCGTCATTCAAGTAGAATAGCTGCGTGATGACCACGTCGGCCCCGCAGTCGACCTTGCGTTTGAGGTTCTCCAGGTCGGCCTGTGGGCTCAGCGCCTCCTGGTGGGTTTCGGGATAGCCGGCCACAGCGATGCCGAATTGCGGAAATTCGCCGTGGATCAGCGATACCAGGTCAAGAGCGTAACGAAATCCTCCGGCGACGGCCTGGAATTGCGATTCCCCTTTGGGGGGATCGCCACGCAAGGCGACGATGTTCTCCACGCCGCGGGCGGCGGCCTCGCGCAGGTAGGCTCGCAAGTCGTCGACCGTTGCGCCGACGCAGGTCAGGTGCGAGGCGACGGGACAGCGGAACTGTTGATAGACCCGCTCGACGATTTCCAGCGTCTTCTGCCGCGTTGAGCCGCCCGCCCCGTAAGTACACGTCACGTAGCTCGGTTCGAACGACATCAGTTCGACCAGATTCCTGAAGAGTTCCGCTTCGCCCGCGTCGGTCTTGGGCGGAAAGAGCTCGAAGGAGAGGCCGAATCGATTGGGCCCGTAGGCATCACGAAGCGACATTATGAATAGGTCTTGGGTCTTTAGGTCTTAGGATTTGGGTTTCAGGATCTCAAGGTCGCCGTCGCTCTCTAAGATCCAAGACCTAAGACCTCTATTTATAGTGACAAGGGTTCCCCGGCGATTTGCCGCTCATGCCGGGTGAGTTCGTACATATCGTGCAGCAATTGCACATCGCAGGGGCGTTGCTGCACGTTGCGGCGGGCGAACATCCGTCCTTGCGTGGCGACCATCACATCGACCGTCGCCTCCGTCACCTGCCCGAACAGCCGGGCGTAGTTCGTGAAGCTGGGGACGTTGGTGGTTACGAAACCATACACCATGCTGCAGGCGCCGATGGTTTTGCCGGTGAAAATGCCCGTGTTGATCGCCGTCTTGGCGTAGTCACCCACGATCGCCCCGACGAACTGCATGCCGGTTGGCACTTTACGTCCATGATAGTCCATGTTGACCAGGCCATAGGTGTTCTTCAAGTCGCTGTTGCAGGTGCCGGCCCCCAGGTTCACCCAACTTCCCAGGTAGCTGTGCCCCAGAAACCCGTGGTGCTGCTTGTTGGTGTAGGGCTCGATGACCGAGCCTTCCACCTCGCCGCCCACCTTGGTCGTGTGGCCTAGAGAGACTCCATCTTTCAAGGCCGAATGCTCGATCACCCGCGCGTTGGGGCCGAGATAGGCCGGTCCGCTCAGGTAGCAGAGCGGCCCGATGGTCGCCTGCTCGTCGAGCACAACCGGACCCGCGGCGGAGTTCGCAGCAACGTGCTGGCCGAGCTTCGCTCCGGCCGCCGCGAAGACGCCATCGGCAATTTCCTTGTAGCGACCGCTCGACAGCCGGTGTTCGAGGTTCGCCGCCAGCGTGAGCAGGTGATGGCGAATGATGTCGTGCGGGTAGTCGAAGAGTGGAAGCCGGGGAGCGTCGAGCCGCGGCAGGCTCAGGCGAGCCCACCAGGCCGCCAGTTCCTTGGCGGTGGCGTCCTCCGGCGGAAAGACCGCGTCGGGCGGGACGAGGGCGGCCGCCACCTCGGTTTCGTTTGAGTTCGCGCCACGCGCCGAGGAGTTCTCTCGCGCGGGTCGGAATTCGTCGCTGGCGGCCACCACGCCCGGCCGGCCGGCCGAAATCATCTTCTTGAGCGTCTGCCGGACCGGCATCGACGGCACCAGCCGAGCGTTGATAAACAGGCAGGGAGAAGCCCGGACGACCGCGCTCGGGGGCGGCTCGGCCTGGCGAAAGTCTCGCAGGTGCGGCCGCACCAGGGAATGCACCCGTTCGCCAAACGCTTCGGCCAGATCGGCCGCCAGGTCGAGAAGCCGGTACGAGCCGCAACTGATCGTGTAGGCCGGCTTGCCGACGCTTACCGGGTAGAGATCGACAACTTGTTCGTCTTCGAACAGGACAATCATAGGCCCTCTCCCTCAAGACGAGAGCCAGGGGGAACGGAGCGTCCACGCCGTTCGGCGGCCCTACGCCCGGCCGTTCGAGCGCACCCGGCCGACGATCAGCGAAGCGTTGTGCCCGCCAAATCCAAAACTGTTCGACATGGCGGCTTGCAGGCGCCGCTCACGTGGCTTGTTCGGCGTGTAGTCGAGATCGCAGGCCGGGTCGGGTTCGTCATAGTTGATTGTCGGAGGAATCAACGAGTCGCGCAGAGCGAGCACGCAAAGGACCAACTCCACTCCCCCGCTAGCCCCGAGCAGGTGCCCGAGCTGGCTCTTCGTGCTGGAGATGCTGATCTGGCGGGCCTGCTCGCCGAACACGGTTTTGACGGCGGCCGTCTCAGCCTGATCGCCCAGCGGGGTGCTCGTCCCGTGCGCGTTGATATAGCCGATGTCTTCCCGGTTGACCTCGCCGTCGGCCAGCGCCCGCAACATGGCCTTGGCCGCACCGGTGCCGTGCTCGTCGGGCTGGGTGATGTGGCTGCCGTCGGCGCTGGCGCCGTAGCCCAGCAGCTCGGCGTAAATCCGAGCGCCGCGGGCCTTGGCATGTTCGAGTTCTTCGATGACGAGCAACCCGGCACCTTCGCTAAGCACGAATCCGTCGCGTCCCTTGTCAAAAGGGCGGCTGGCGTGCTGCGGATCGTCGTTGCGTTCCGAAAGGGCCCGCATATTGGCGAAGCCGCTCAGCCCCATCGGCGTGAGCGCCGCCTCGGTGCCGCCGGTGACCATGATATCGGCATCGTCATACTGGATGGCCTTAAAGGCGTCGCCGATGGCGTTGGCGGCGCTGGCGCAGGCCGTAGCCACCGCCGCGCTGGGGCCGCGCAGACCATACTGGATGGAGACGTGACCGGAGGCCGCGTTGACCATCAGCTTGGGTATCGTGAAAGCCGAGACCTTGTCGGGGCCTTTTTGGATCAAGCGAGAATGCTGGGTCTCGATCTCGTTCAGCCCGCCGATGCCCGATCCGAGAATCACCCCGCAACGGAAGGCGTCCTCTTTACTGAAATCGAGGCCCGAATCTTTGACCGCGTCGATGGCGGCGACGAGCGCAAACTGAGTGAAGCGGTCGATGCGTTTGGCATCGCGCGGCGAAATATAGCCGTCGGTCGACCAGTCGTGCACTTCGCCGCCAAACTTGACCTTGAACTGGGTCGTGTCGAAGGCAGTAATGGGGCCGATGCCGCTTTCGCCGCGGTTGATCCGCTGCCAAAGGTCCTCGACCTGACGGCTAAGGGAGGTGACGGCGCCGAGGCCGGTTACGACGACTCGTCGCTTCATTGAAGCCGGTATGGACAAAAGACTGCTCTGCTTAGGTCGCGGCCTGCGTCTTCTCGATGTACTCGATCGCCTGGCCTACCGTCTGGATCTTTTCGGCGGCGTCGTCGGGGATGTTGATGTCGAACTCTTCCTCGAGCTCCATCACCAGTTCCACTGTGTCGAGTGAATCGGCCCCCAGGTCGTTGACGAAAGAGGTTTCGGGGGTCACCTGATCCTTGCTGACGCCCAACTGCTCGGCGACGATTTCAATAACACGTTCTTTGACTGAGGCCACCTGGACGGTCCTCCTGCAAACCGCAGTTTTTATAGAATGGACAAGCTGCTGAACTGTAAAAACGCAAACCTTCGCCCGGCTGACCGAAGTGGTCGGCCCGCGAAGACGTAAATTCAACGAAGATAGAGGGTTCTCGTAAGAGAGGAAGATATAACTGTTTTTCGGCCGGTTGTCTACCGCAATGGCGGGAAAAGTGCCTCAATTACAAGCGGCCTGGCAACCGGACCGTGCGCTCGCTAGCCGATTTTCGGCTTGCTTGGGGCGGGACATCTAGCTTCAGGCCGTCAGTCCGCCGTCGATCGTGAGCACCTGCCCCGTAATATAAGCCGAACTGGGAGCGGCGAGAAAGAGGACCGCGTCGGCCACTTCGTCGGCTCGCCCCAACCGCTTGGCCGGCACGCGGACTTTCACTTCGCTGAGCAGGGCGTCGCCCAAGGCGGCCGTCATGTCGCTCTCGATGAATCCAGGAGCCACCGCGTTGACCGTCACCTTGCGGCTGGCCAGTTCGCGGGCCACCGTGCGGGTCATGCCGATCAGCCCGGCCTTGGAGGCCGAATAATTGGCCTGGCCAGGATTACCCATCAGGCCCGAGACGCTGGCCATGTTGATGATCCGACCGTATCGCTGCTGCATCATCACCCGCGTCACGGCCCGCGTGAACAGGAAGGCTCCGCGCAGGTTGGTGTTGATGACTTCGTCCCATTGGTCGTCTTGCATGCGCGGAATGAGCGTGTCGCGAGTGATCCCGGCATTGTTAACCAGGATATCAACACGCTGCCACTTCTCCACGACGGCATCGACCACCTGCTCGACGCTCGCCGAACCGGCCACGTCGCACTCGAACCAGGCTGCTGTTCCCCCGGCCTGCGTAATGGCGTCAACCGTCTCCTGAAGCTTCTCGCGGTTGCGCGCCACGCACGCCACCTTGGCTCCGGCCGCCGCCAGAGCCTGGGCGACAGCCTGACCGAGTCCGCGCGAGGCACCGGTCACGAGCGCCACTTGTCCGTGCAAGTCAACCGTAATTCGGCCGGTCGGCGCAGTTCGGCCCGTGGACTCAGACGCCATGCAGAATGCCTTTCAAGAATGGAGCGATGAAGGATGCGAAAATCATAGATGACGGCCGAAGTTTAAGGAACCGAGATCCGGCCTGCGGCCACTCATCCCTCGTCGATTCCCTTGGCGACCGCCTTGCGGTCGATTCGCTTGAGCAGTCCGCGCAACACGCGGCCCGGCCCGATCTCATAAAACTCGTTGAATCCCTCGGCCAGCAGATATCGCACCGACGGCTCCCAGAGCACGGGCGAGACGATCTGCCTGGGGAGCAGTTCGCGGATCTCTTCGGGATCGTCGTGCGGCTTGGCGTCGACGTTGGAAACGACGGGAATGCGGGGCTCCGTCAGCGGCACGCCCGCCAGCGCCGCGGTTAGTTTGCCGACGGCCGACTGCATGATCGGCGTGTGGAACGCCCCGGCGACCGCGAGCGGCACGGTTTTCATCGCGCCGGCTGCCTCGGCAAGCGCGGCGACCCGCTGGCAGGCGGCTTTTGTTCCCGAAACGACGATGTTGCCGGGGCAGAGCAAGTTGGCGATTTGCAGCGTTTCGCCTTCCGCCGCCTCGCGGCAGAGGGTCTCGACCTTGTCGCGATCGAGCCCCAGCAGGCTTACCATGCCGCTGCGCGTGGCGTCGGCCGCCTCCTGCATGGCCGCGCCGCGGGCCTGCACCAGGCGCAAGCCCGTCTCAAAATCGAGCACGCCCGCGAAGACCAGCGCCGTGTATTCCCCCAGGCTCAGCCCGGCCGCGGCCTGGCAGCCGGCCACGACTTCCGGCGACCGGGCTTCGAGCACGTCGAGCGCGGCCAGGCTCGTGACGAACAGGGCCGGCTGGCTATGCAGGGTCGAGTCGAGCTGTTCTGCCGGGCCTTCAAAGCAGAGCCGGGCCAGATCGTAGCCGAGCACCCGTGCCGCCTCGTCAAACCGCTGTCGCGCTCGGGGCGACGCTTCCGCCAGGTCGCGGCCCATGCCGACGCTTTGTGCGCCTTGGCCGGGAAACAGAAAGGCAGTCTTGGGCACGTATCTTCTCGCCGCGGGTTGCTGGCGGCCGAGGCGTCGGCGGCTTCGGTTTGGGGATGCGAAAACCTCTCGGGCCGCTCGAAAAAGCCGGTCCTATTCGGTGGTTTCAACGACCGTGCGGCCCATGTAGTAGCCGCAGTTGGGGCAGACGACGTGCGAAGGCAGGGCCGTGCTGCACTGCGGGCAATAATACAACTGCTTGGGCTTCTTATGGTCGTGCGCCCGACGGCTGCCGCTGCGGGCGTTGGAATGTTTTCTCTTAGGGACGGCCATGTGGGATCTTGGTCAGATCAGGTTATCGTTTCAGTTCGGGGCAAACCGCCCCGTTGCGTTACCGAGGGAAACGGTTGATCGTATGGGGAGGGGGCTGGGGTGTCAAGGCGCGGTAGGTGCGGTGGTGGTCGTGGGACACACCCTGGTTTTGGAGCGTCATTGCTGACGTTGAGCCGACGGCGTTCGATGGGCCTCCAGCACCGGCCCGCTGAACGTGCGAGAAAGGACAAAGCAGGTCCGGTCGCCGCTTTTGCTTTCCATAGGCTCCTGCCCCAGTCGCTCTTTGAGCTTCGCCTCCAGTTCGCGGCCGCCATCTCCGTATCCCCTTCGGTCGATGTAAAGTGCCTGAAAGCCGGCTCGCCCGACTTCGCTCAAGAACTCGTCGATCGGCAAGTCTCGTAGCGAACGGTGCCAGCGGTCGGCGTCGCGGCCGCGCATCGCTCCGTGGGTGAAGCGGAGCGACTTGGAGTGCAAGTACGGACGGAAATGCTCGTAGGCGTCCATCAGGTGGACGGCCGGTGCTTCCGGAAACTCCGCATAGGGGAGCTGGTAGACCGCGGCCCCTGGCGGCAGGGCCGCTTCGATCTGGGAGACGAAGTCGGCATCAACGGCGAACTGCCTTCTGCGGTCCGTCTCCCAAACCGGCACCGGCAACATCTCCAGAGACGACTGGTCGAGAACGCCCACCGCCAGCAACGCGACCAGCGACAGACTCAGCGCCCCCCGACTCCAACCGGTCGAACATCGGCGTGCGACCCAATCGAGCCCGACCGCGACGGTGGCCAGGGCAAAGAAAGCAATGAACACGCTGGCCCGGTTGTAGGCCCGAATCTGCGAGTGCACGAGCAAGCTGAACAGTACGCCGAACCCGCCCGAGGTGGCCAAGAGCACCAGCGCCAGGTTCATGGTCGACAGGGCATCAACAAGCGGATGCCGCTGGCTGGCGGAACGACCAAAGAGGATCCACCCCAGCATGGCCAGAAAACCGATACTCCCGACCACCCCCAAGGTTGCCGAAGCGCTTTCGTTGATCAGCAGCGACGACGTGTTGTATCGCAACCGCAGCGCCGCCAGGGGCGGCAGGTTGTGCCACTCGACCGGCAACAGCAAGGGGGCCAACTTGAGAGCAAAGATCTCCGCGTCCATTAGGCTACGCTGAGCGACTTCGGGATTGGCTCCCTGGCGATACCAGTAAATGAGCGACGGCGCCGTGTTGGCAGCGACGCCGGCGACCGTGACCGCCACCAGGAGCGCGGCCGGGACGAAGGGACGAAGGCTGCGATTTCGCCAGCAGGCCGCGACGGAGGCAACCAGGAACAGGAACGACGCAAAAAAAGCGTAGTACACACCCGCGCTCGACTGCAGCGCCGAGATCAAGACGCTCAGGCCGAGCCGCCGCCGCGGCGATCCGCCACCAACGGATTGCTGCTCCAATCGGGGTTCCCCTGCATCCGTAACGCCGAGGCGTCCCAGGCAGATCCAGATCGCGACCAGCACCGAGAGCGGCACCACGTAGTAAGCCGCCAGGAAGAGGTGGATTTCGCCTCGGTTCCAGTGATACGGCAGAAATGCGTAGAGTTGGCTGATGACAAAGGCCGGCGAACCCTTGATGCCGAGCTGACGCAAAACGAAGACCGACGTCAACGCCGTGAGCGGAAAAGTAAGCAGGTAATAGAGGTTGAAGACGACCGACCAGGAAAGGCCGCTGCATCCCAAGAGCTTGATGATGGCGAAGTGCAGACTGTCGCTGGTCGGGAAATCGTGCATCTGCGCCAGCGACGGCGCCGCGAGTTGGGGGTTGTTCAGATACCAGCCGTGATCGATGACCGATTTCGTCCAGACCTGACAAAGCAAGGCGTCGAGTCGATAGACGAACGGCACGGTCAAATCGAGCCGCCACACCTCCATCAGAAGCGACAAAATCGCCAGCGAGCCAAGTGCCGTGGCCGCATAGGGCGCGATTAATCGACCGAAAGAACGCATCCCGTTACCCCCTCCCATCGGGCTTCGTCAAGCGGCGCGCCGTTTGGCTCCCTTTTTACGGCCGGCCGCCGGCGCCGGGTTGTAGAGCCTGGGTACGTCCCAAGTCCTCCAGGGCGCCGCCCCCTCAGACCAGAGGCGATTGAGATGGCTGTGGTCCCGGCTGCTGTCCATGGCGTGCCAGAAACCGCGGTGGGCGAAGGCCATCAGTTCACCGTCTTCCGCCAGACGGGTGAGCGGCTCGAGCTCCAGCACCAGCGAAGGATCGTTGTGGAGGCGATTGAAGAACGCCCGCTCGAAGACAAAGAAGCCTCCGTTAATCATCCCCGGCGCCGAAAGGGGCTTTTCCATGAAGTGCCGCACTCGCTCCCCTTGCAGTTCCATTTCGCCGAAACGGCTGGGAGGCGAAATGGCGGTGACCGTCCCGATTTTTCCGTGCGACTGGTGATACGCGGCTAACTCAGTCAAATCGACGTCGGACACGCCGTCGCCGTAGGTCAGCATGAAACGGTCGCCCGTGATGTACGGCTCGATCCGCTTCAAACGGCAGCCCGTCATGGCGTCGAGGCCGGTCTCCGCCAGCGTGACGGTCCAATTCGACTCGCTCACCGTGTCGTGTATCTCGAACTCGTCGGGCGAACCGAGCCGCAGGGTGAAGTCGACCTCGGCCAGCCTGTAATCGAGGAAGTAGCGTTTGATGACCCAGCTTTTCCAGCCGAGGCAAAGGACGAAATCGGTGAAGCCATGCCGGGCATAGCCTTTCATGATATGCCACAAGATGGGCCGGCCACCGACGGGGATCATGGGCTTGGGCACATCGTCGGCCACGTCGCGGATGCGTGTACCCTGGCCGCCGCAAAGGATAACGACTTGCATTGACGACTCTTGGCTCTGGGGAAGGTGCTGGCGAACGACCTTTTGGGGGGGCGAAGGAAACGGAAACCGCGACGTGAGATACACGATTTCAAGCGTACGCGGAATACCATTTCGGGAGAGGAGTCGCCCGACCGCCCGACCTTGCTTGGCGCGAAAACGGCCGCCTTTTTGCACGCTCGAGGGCGTTTTCCCGGCCCCTCCCTTGCCCCTCCCTCCACAATCTGGGGCTTTCCGGCAAACTCGATATAATCGTGGACGCCTTTCCAGCCGATCTTTAACGATGGCCTGTTGGGCCAGGCCCTGTTAGACCTAAGAATACGAGAAGCGCGCGAACGGCGCGCCTGCTCAAGGTACCACTCCGATTGCGGCAAAGCCGCGTTACAACGAACGCCATGCACAAGCCGATTTGCAAGTTCTTCTCTGCTGCGTTGTTGGCATATGGCCTTGCCAGTCCGTCGCTGGCGGCGGATCGGGTCGCCGCGGTCCAATTCGAGGGAGAAGCGGCGCCGGAGGCGGCGTCGGGGCAGGCAGGGGTAAATGCTCCTGGGGGGCGTCTCGACGCTTCGCGCTTCAACGCTTGGTTTAATGCCTACCGGACCTTTTCGACGGGCCGGGCGAAACTGCAAACCGCCGAAGCCGGCCAGGTGGAATTGGGAACGAGCGAGATCTCGGCGGAAGGCGAAGCCGCTGAAGCTTTTGAAATGGGAGGCATCCCGGGTAGCCAGGCCGCACGACGTCGTCCCGGCGTCGGTCGCTCGATTGCCGGCTCGGGCAGTTGGTTCAACGCTGGCTCGCCTTTTGGCATCAAGTACGGCTATGGCAGCGGCTACGGCTACGGTGGCTACGGGTTCGACAATCCCTACGGCTACGGTTCGCGTACCGGCGGTGGCGGGGCTTATGGTTTCGGGTTTGGGTCTTTCGGGTCTGTGGGCGGTCAGACGGGCGAGCGTCTCAGCTCGTTGATCAGTGGTCCCGCGGAAGAGCGCGGCCGGTTGATCGGGTCCGAAGCGCCGGGCATCGGGGCTCCGGCGCGGCTGGAAACGGCGGTCGGCGGCACTTACGGCCGCGCCGGCGCCGGGGCGCGCAGGCTCGGCGAGAGCGCCAGCGTCAGCCGCGAGTAGCGGCCTCGGACAGCCGCTGTTTGAGCGACCGCCTCATCGGATACGGCGGCGAACAAAACGATACCCGGTCGCGCGCAAAACAGACAGCCAGCTCGCCAGAAATACGGCCGCCAGCAAGGTCCAGGCGAGCCACCAGCCGCCGGCCACCGCTTGCCGAAATCGCCAACCAAAGCCTCTCATCGGCCGACCGGCATGGGTCCAGATCTGTTCGGCCGTCGCTTCGGCCCCCCACAGAAAACTCCCCAGCACGATCGCGAGCAGCAATAGAAGCGAGAACCTCGCCGCCGCGGGTCCCGCACCCAACGCGGCCCAGACGGCCGCCAGCGACGCGACCGCAAGCATCGTTCCGTCGAGGACAACGTGCATGCATTCCAGCAAATCCGCGCCTCCCGCCAGGTGTGCGAGCGCGGCCTTGTAGAGAACCAGGACGACCCCGGCCCCGGTCATGGCGACGAACAGGTGTCGAAGCGAAAACTGAAGCCACGCCCCCTGAAGCCTCATCGTGGAGGCATCGAGGTGGACGATCTGCCAGCCCAGCGCGCAAAGCAGCGCCGCCAACCCCACCGTGGCCACCAATTGCACGAACATGACCATGTCCCACAGTTCTCCCCGCGCCCCGGCGGAATAACTTTCTGTCATCAAGAGCGTGGCGGCGAGCAGAGCAACGGCAGCGCCGGCCGGCCAGAGTTTCTTCTCTATAGAAACGGAGCCCAGGATCAGCCAAACGACGGCCGCCGAGAACTGGGCGCATAAGAACGCTTTGGTGAGGAGTTGCCCACGGTTCGCGCCCCACCAGTCGTGGGCAACTCCGGCGTCGACCGCCACGCGAAACAGGAGCATGTTGACGAGCACGAAGCGACCAGGCCAGAACTCCCGCTCGCCAACGCCAATTCGGCAACCAGCGACCGACCCCCTGGGCGAGGACGAAGGTCTGCGCCATGAAACCGGCGAACACCAACAACGTAGGCAGCCACGTCCAACGAGACGAACTCGCCATGTCCAGGGCGAACTGATCGGCGTAGACGACCGTTGCCGGAAGCAGTACGGCCGCACCCAGCACGCGCAATGAGAAAAGCTCGCGCATGCCGGCGATTATACACCTTGTCCGGCCCTTGCCATCCTACAGGCGCATCCGAATCGTTTCGCAGAGGCGCAGCATCGTGGGTATGTCTAGCTGCTCGGCGCGGGTCGTTTCGTCAAAGCTGAGCTGCCCCATGATGGCGTCGACTTCGGGCTTGCCAAGCCGCCCCTTGTAAGCGCTGAGAATTACGCTCCGCAAGAACTTGCGGCGGTGGAAAAACATCGATCGGGCGAAAGCGTGGAAGAAATCGAGGTCGGGAATTTGCTCGCGCCAGTCGCGACGCAGCCGGATGTGGACGATGGCCGAGTGGACCTTTGGTCGCGGCCAGAACGCGGTCGGCGGCATCACTCGCACGATTTGCGGCTCGCACTGCGACTGCACCCATACGCTCAGCGCCCCGTAATCCTTGGTGCGGGGGCGGGCCACGATCCGCTCGGCCAGTTCCTTCTGGATGGTTAGCGTCATCGTCTCCGGCGGCATGTCGCAGGCGAGCAGGTTCGTGATGATCGGCGTGGCGATGTTGTAGGGCAAGTTCGCCGCCAGCTTGAAACGCCGACCAGGTGCGGCGGACAGTTGCTCCCGCACGGCCGCGAGCACGTCCGGATTGATGCGGTTCTTGTTTTTCAGGGCGTCGCGGCGCAGGAGAACCACGTTGTCGCAGTCGATCAGCTCTTCCGAGGCAAGCTGATGCATCTGCGGGTCGAGTTCGACCGAGACGACCGCCGCCGCGGCCCGGGCCAGCTTGGCGGTGAGCGAGCCGGTGCCGGTGCCTACCTCCAGAACCACGTCGCGGTCGTCGATTTGCGCCGACTCGAACAAGAGATCGAGCAGGTTCAGGTCGATCAGAAAATTCTGGCCGTGCCGCGTCTTCGGCAAAATGCCCGCCTGCTCGAAGCGGCGAATAAGGAACGACTGCGTCTGGCGGGCGGTGGACATGGCGAATAGACAAAAATCCTCTAGGCGGGGCCTACATCTGGCCCCGAACTTCTTGCAGCCGCTCGACGTATTTTGCCAGCAGGTCCGATTCCAGGTTCACCCGGTCACCGACCTGGCGTCGCCCAAGCGTCGTCACCTGCAAGGTGTGGGGAATCAGGGCCACGCTGAATCGATCGGGTTCAACGTCAACCAACGTCAGGCTGACGCCGTCGACGGCGATGGAACCCTTCGAGGCGATCTGGCCGGCTAACTCCGCCGGGTATCGAAACCACATCGTCGTCCAATCCCCTTCGTCGTCGCGCCGGGCGACCGTGCCCACCCCGTCGATGTGCCCGGTAACGAAGTGGCCGCCGAGCAAGTCGCCCACCGCCAGCGATCGTTCCAGGTTGACGACACTCCCCTCGGTCAGCTCCCCGAGATTGGTGCGACGCAGGGTTTCGGGCCCCGCTTCAAACGCCCAGTTCGTCGGTGACACCTCGATCGCCGTCAGGCAACAGCCGTTGATCGCCACGCTGTCGCCGACTCGAGCCGCCCCGATCTCACCGACGGGTCGTACCACAATCCGTTTACCGGGCGGCTGCGAAACCACCTTAACAACCGAGCCCAGGCATTGGACAAGACCGGTGAACATGACGGAGTGAGCGGAGGACTCGTTGATTTTAAGGAGGGCGGCCTTGCTGGTGTAGCCAGTTCAGGAGTTCGGCATTCTACGCTTTAGCTGTTTAACCGGGAGCCAGCGGCGACCGCGGGACAGAGCGGAATCGCGGTCACCGCTGGCTCCCGGGTAAACGACGATGCACCTCGACCTCGAAACTCCCGAACTGGAGACGGCCCGAGGCCGCCCGGATACCGTGACGTGGCGTGGCGTCGACCCCGGCGTCAGAACAGCGGCTCTTTGTGCGGCCGCCGCTGAACGTATTCGCGCCAGACATAGACGAGCGGCCCCTGCAGGACGAAGGCCGCGCTGATCAGGGGAACCGCAAAACCTCTGACCAGCATCACCCCGCCGAAGAGCAAGACCACCATCGCCAGGTGGGCAAAGCTGTGCTGCCCGCTGAAGATCTGATTGACGATGTGCGGATAGGGGATGCGCGAAACCATCAGCACGGCGACCAGCAACGTGAAGAACGGCAAGACGTACTGCATCACCTGGTCGAACTGGGGAGCGTAGGGCGCGTACCAAGAGGTGTTCGTCTCCTTTCGTAGGGTGTAGAAGAGGATGGCGAAGCTGGCGATGGCAGCCGCGGCAGCCGGACTGGGAAGGCCCGTGAAGTGCATGTGGTCGTCCTCTTCGTCGCTCTCGACGTTGAAGCGAGCCAACCGCATGGCGGCGCAGGCCGCATACAAGGCGGCGATGATCCACACCATGTCGTGGTGCATGTACTCGAAGCGCGGGCACATTTTGACAAGCAAGAAGGCCGGCGCCACGCCGAACGTGACAACGTCGCACAGGCTGTCGAGCTGCGCGCCGAAGTCGCTGGTGGTTTTGGCCAGCCGGGCCACGTGCCCGTCGAGCGCGTCGAAGATCATGGCCAGGAAAATCAGCCATCCGCTGAGCATGCAGTTGTGGACCGGATCCTGCTTGTCGAAGGCCCTGGCGGCCTTGAGGGGATTCATCGTGCCGATCGTTGCGGCCCGCGGAGGTTCCGGCGTGGCTGGGGGATCGACCCGCGCCGCCACGACGATGGCGAAGAAACCACACACCAGGTTGCCCAACGTAAAGAGGGTCGGCAGCACGGCCACCGTGCGAATCTTGCGCATCTATCAGCACCTTCGTTGTCAGCAGACGAGAGAGGCTTGCGGCTCCCCTCGTTCAGCCGGTTGTCACGGATACCGGGCGAGCACGTCCCTGCCCGCCGCCACCTTCCGGCCCACGGCGGTCAGCAGCTCCAGTCCCTCATAGGGAAGGATAAGCTCCGTCCGCGAGCCAAGCTTGATCATACCGAATTTGTGGCCGCGAGCGACCGCCTCGCCCGGCCGCAAGTTGCACACGATCCGCCGCGCGAAAAGCCCGGCAATCTGGCGTATCACCAGCTTCCGGCGTGGCGGCGCGTCCTCCTCCAGACCGATCCACATGTTCTCGTTCAACATGCGGCTGTCGAGATTGCGCGCGTCGAGAAAGAGTCCGGGCTCGTACTTCAACCGGATCACGCGGCCGGCCACGGGGGCGCGGTTAATGTGTACGTTGAAGATCGAAAGAAAGATGCCGATTTTGACGGCCGGGCCGCCGACGAAATCGTCGTGATCCAGGTGGGTCACCTCCGAGACCGTGCCGTCGGCCGGAGCCACCACAAGCCCCGGTTCCTGGGGCACGCGGCGCGGCGGATCGCGGAAGAACCAGACGATCAGGCCGAAAATGACGCCGGGGACAACCGCCAGGTACCACCGCCAGCAAGCCAACGAAACGGTGAGCGCCAGGAGCGGGTAGCCCATCAACTGAAGTTCGGCCAGCCCCCAGCGGGCGAAACCGAGGTGCCCGCGCCAGCCGAAGGGGTCGTCTTGCCATTCGGCCGTACATTGGTTGCGGCAGTACTTGAGGTCGCGCGGATCGAGGATTTCGTGCGGTGCTCCCTCCGCGCTTCCCTGCATCTTTTCAGCCATCCGCCGCACGTAAGCGGGGCGAAACCTGCGCAGCCACCAGCGTCGCCAGTTCCCCCAGGCGAGTTCGACGGAATAGCAGACTCCGCCGCCCGGCTGCACGCTGCTCAGGTTCGGGGGGAGCGGTTCGGGCTCGGCTCGATGGCAAGACGCCTCGACTTGCGACATTCGGAGTAGGACAAGTTGACCGGGCTAAAAGAGCGAGTCGGCCCGGTCATGCTCGAATAACCGCGCCGCGCATTCGTGATAGAATGTCGAAATGCTCAACATCGCCGTAAAATTGCAATGGTAACGGATTCGGGCGGGGACAAAAAGTCGGTTCCCAGCGCGGCGATCTCGCCGCCGCGGTCTGGCTCGTGGGCGCGTGGTCTTCTTCTAAAATGCCTGGTGGCCGGCGTGGTCACGCTGGCCTCGGCCGAAGGCCTGCTGCGGGCGTATGTCGCCTCGCGCGGGTGGACCGCGAACTGCTACGCCGCGCAGTTGGAGCTGTTTCGGCCCGACGCTCAAACCGGCTACGACCTGGCTCCCGGGTTCCGCCTGAAAAGCGGCGTCTATCAAATATCGATCAATTCGCTGGGTTTGCGGGGGCCCGAGGTCATGCGCAGCAAGCCGAAGGGCACGCGGCGGGTCGTGATCGTCGGCGAATCGTCGGCCTTCGGTTACCTGGTGGGCGACGGCCAGGAGGCGGCTCGCCTGCTGGAGCTGGAATTGCGCGACCGCGGCCACAACGTCGAGGTGCTCAACGGGGGCGTGCCGGGCTACAACTTGTTCCAGTCGATCGTGCGGTTTCGCGAAGTGCTGGCTCCTCTTGAGCCCGATGTCGTCATCGCCTACCTGGGATGGAACGACCTTCCTTACGTGGTGAGCGACGAACCGGACGCCAACCGTTTTCGGAAACGGCCGGCGCCGGCCGCCTGGGAACGGCTGCTCGGCCATTCGACGCTCTACGGGTTTGTGGTCTATCGCCTATGGGGCGGACCGGTCCACATGGTGCCGGCCGAATTTGCCGATTCCGACGTGATGCCGGCGGGCCAGCGACAGTTTTTGGAGAATCTGGCGGCCTTGGCAGCGGAGGTGGACAAGGCCGGCGCGAAGCTGGCGATTTGCGCCCAGGCCACGGCGGCCCATTCGTCGGTTTCATCCGACCTCAGGTCGGCACTGGGACCGCGCGAGGCCGAGCAAGCCCGGGCCATCCGCCTGGGCGACTGGCTTCACGGGACGCTGGCCGACTTTGCCGCCGGGCGAAAGCTTACGTTCATCGACGCCTACGCCAACGTTCCGCCGACGGCCCAGATGCTTGCGGATTATGTACATCTAACAGCCGCGGGAGAACGCCGCCTGGCTGCGCTGTGGACCGAGGCGCTCGAAGCGGGCGATGACTCGCCGATCCGGTAGAGCCCATCCGAGAACCGGCACTGTGGTGCGGGCGTCTCTGCCCGCTTGTCCGACCCTATCCGCCGTGCCGCTGCTGGTAGATGGCCTGGAGAAGCGTCTCTACGTCGGGGTATTTCTTCTTGACCTTGAGGGCCGCCTCGAGCAGTCGCCGGGCGTCGCTCTCTGAGTGCCCCAATTGCCTGAGCACCTGGAACGTTTCTTCGATCACATCGTGTGCCACCTCGGCCTCGGCCGGCTGCTCGCGGGCCACCATCAAGGCGAACTTGGGGACCTTTCGGCGCAGCTTGGCGATAATCCGCTCGGCCAGGGCGGCGCCGACCCCGGGCAGGGCGGAGAGCGTCTTCGTGTCTTGTTCTTCGATGGCCGTGGCTACCTCCGGCACCGGCCGCACCATCGCCCGCAGCGCCTTTTTGACGCCTACTCCGTCGACGGAGCAAATCAACTCAAAGAACTCCCGCTCGATTTCGCTCAAAAAGCCGATCAGCCGGGGCGTCAGTCGCCCGTGGGCGGGATTCCCCTCCAGATAATCGATCGTGTGCAGGCTCACGTCTTGGCCGACGCGGTTCTGAAGCTGCCGCCGAGTGAACTCGGGAATTCGCACCTCGTATTCAAAGGCGCCGACGCCCAGAACGAGCGAGTCCTCATTGATCGTAAGAAGCCGGCCGGTGATTTTGGTGATCATGCGGGTGTTCCTTCAGCGCTCGGCGCTCGACGGCCCTCGGCGACGCGCCAGCGCGGCCCACTGCGGCTGGCGGTAATAATGGCACAGCGCGATCGCCAAAGCGTCGGCAACGTCGGGCGGCTCGGGCAATTGCTTCAATTTGAGCTCCAGTTGCACGGCTCGCTGCATCTGGTCTTTTTTCGCGCGTCCGTTGCCGGTGAGTGCTTTTTTGACCTGCGTGGCACTGTAGCTGATCACCGGCACACCGGCACGGGCGGCCGCCAGGCAAATGACGCCGCGGGCGTGGCCCATCAAGATGGCCGTGCGGGGACGCTGATAGTGGCTATAAAGCTGCTCCAGCGCCATCGCGCACGGCTTGAGCTGATCGATGACGTCGGCGACGCCTTCAAACAGCTCGGCGACGCGAGCGGTGAGCGAGCGTCGATCGCGCCCGCGAACGATGCCGGCCTCGCAGAGCTTCGGGCCGCCGACGGCCAGCTCCAGCACGCCGTAACCGGTCGTGTTCAGGCCCGGATCGATGCCGAGCACGCGCGGGGCAATCGGGCCGCTTCCCGCGCGAGGGATCGAGGTTCCACCAACTATTTCTGTCGGCTCCATTCCGTGCCCGTGGGCCGGTCTTCCAGCGCGATTCCCAACTCGCCGAGTCCCTGGCGGATGTGGTCGGCCATGGCAAAGTTCTTGGTTTTGCGGGCCTGGGCGCGGATGTCGATGAGGAGCGACATCAGCTTTCCCACCAGCTCGTCGCCGGCGGCCGCCGGTGTTTCGATCGGCTTGCGGAACAGGCCGAGCGTGGCCGTCAGCTCGCGCAGCACCTTGGTTCCGAGCTTGAGGGTGGCCAGCTTCCCGGCATCGGGCTTGGCCCCCGTTTCCCAGCCCGCGTCGTCGGCGAATTTGTTGAGCGCCCTGACCAGTTCAAACAAGATGCCGATGCCGCCGCCCGTATTGAAATCGTCGTCCATCGCCTCCAAGAACTGGCGGCGGTAGTCCCCAACTTGCCGCTCGATCGGCTCGGAGCCGGGCGTGAATTCGCCCTCGCCGCGGCGCGGCGGGGGCTGGACACCGTAAAAACTCTCGCCAGCGATCCGCTCGTAGCGCTTGAAATAGCGGTAAAACGTGTCGAGCCCTTTTTCGACCTCCTGAATTCGCTCTTCGCTGTAGTCGATCGGCCGCCGGTAGTGCGTGGAGAGCAGGAAAAAACGAATCGTTTCGCCGGCGTACTTCGTCAACAGGTCGCGAAACGGGCTGGCTCCGGTCGACTTGGCTATTTTGCCCGCGACCTGGGCCGCCTCGTCACCCGCAGCGATCTCGCGCGTGGCGCGTCCGCCAACTTTGCCGACCTCGTTGCTGGCCTGCATCAGGCCGTTGTGGAGCCAGTATTTGGCCTGGGGCTTGCCGTGGCAGCACTCGCTCTGGGCAATTTCGTTCTCGTGGTGCGGAAAGATCAGGTCGAGGCCCCCTCCGTGGATGTCGAACGTCGGCCCGAGTAGCCTGCGGCTCATGGCCGAGCATTCGATGTGCCAGCCGGGGCGACCCTTGCCCCAGGGGCTGTCCCAGGCGGGCTCACCCGGCTTGGCGTTTTTCCAGAGGGCGAAATCGGCCACCGACCGCTTCCGCTCGGCCGTCTCTCCCCCCTCACCTTGCAGCGCCGTTACGTCGCGGCGGCTGAGCTTGCCGTACTCGGGGTCGCGGCCAACCTCAAAATAGACGTCCCCGTCCGATTCGTAGGCGTAGCGCCGGTCGATCAGTTCCTTGGTAAAGTGAATGATCTCGTCGATGTTTTCCGTCGCCCGCGGAAAATGATCGATCGTGTCGATCCCCATCGCTTCCAGGTTGCGGTGGTAATCGGCCGTCATCTCCTCGGCCACGGCCGACATGGGAATGCCGCGCTTCTGAGCTTCGGCAATCAACTTGTCGTCGACGTCGGTGATGTTCACCACGAACGTCACCTGGTAGCCGCAGTAGACCAGGTACCGTTTGATGGCGTCGAAAATCACCGGTCCAACCATGTGGCCGATATGGCTCGGCTTGTAAACCGTCGGACCGCAGAGATAGATGCCCACGCGGCCAGGAACGACCGGCTCGAAGGCTTCCTTGGTTCGGCTGAGAGTGCTGTAAACGCGTATCGACATAAAAGAGACTCAGGTGGGCATCCGCTCGAGCAGCACGACCGCTTCGGCCATAAGGGCCTCCTGCCGGCCGACCGGCCCGACCCGCTCTCCGGTCTTGGCCTTGAAGCCGACGCATTCGACGGGCAGATCGACGATGGCGGCGATCCGCTCTCGAATGGCCGCCTTATAGGCCGACAGCTTGGGGCGCTCGGCGAAGACGATCGAGTCGACGTTCACCAACCGATAGCCGGCCGCGGTGACCGCGTCGAGCGCCCGCTCGAGCATATCGGCCGAATCGCGGCCGCGGTTGGCCGGGTCGGTGTCGGGGAAGAGCTCGCCGATATCCCCCAGGGCGGCGGCGCCAAGCAAGGCGTCGGTGATGGCGTGCAACAGCACGTCGGCGTCACTGTGCCCGACCATGC
The DNA here is from genome assembly GCA_035550375.1 of Pirellulales bacterium. Lineage (GTDB taxonomy): Bacteria > Planctomycetota > Planctomycetia > Pirellulales > JAICIG01 > DASSFG01. The sequence continues at coordinate 24,211 of DASZPH010000071.1, forward strand.
TCTGATCGTGCGGAACATCGACGCCTCCCAGCCGTAACGGCCCGCCTGGTTGAAGGCGATGCGTATCGTGTCCGATTCCCACTCGTGCGGCCAGCGTGGCTCAACCCTCCGTGAACTGGTGTGCAGCGTGGAGTTCCACGAAAACGGGGATTGTAGCGGATAGGAAGGCTGGATGACAATGTGGAGTTGCGGTGGGAAGACTGTGGGGCCGGGGTGTGGCGATGTGGCAAGGCGGCCGCCGGAACGCTGGATCCTGACCTGCCCTCAAAGCGGCAGGCGAGACGCCTGCCCCACGGGTGCCTCACTCCGAGGCGGCAGAGAGATACTCATCGAGTTCTCGGCTCGACGAAATCGCCAAGTCTGACTCGCGCAGCGCCAAGAGGCTTGTTTCGTCGCCGCGTTTCAGAATCTCGACCCGCGCAAACCGGTCGCGCGCGCTGGGAACGCAGGCCACCACGTACGAATCGCCGATGACGCTCAAGCGGCGGTTGCGTAGCCGAACCTCCAGCCCCGTACGCTCGTCGACCCCGATGCCGATCAGCTCCGGGTGCGCGGTGACCACGCCTAAAAGGCGTTTCAACCGGTTGCGCTGCAGCAGATGCTGGTCGATCACCGAATCGGGCAGGAGCCCCAGGCCGCTGGCTTCGACCGCGTCACTTCGTCCCCCCGCGATCATCAGGGGCGACATCACCGCGGCGCCGGCCGAGCTGCCCCCCACCACGCCGCCCCGTTCCAGCAGTCGCTTGATTTCGCGCTCGACGTCCGTGCCCGAATAGGTCGACGAAAGCCATTCTTGATCGCCCCCTCCAAGCCACACTCCCGTGGCGCTCGCGATCGCTTGCACGAATCGGGCCGCGTTCGCCAGCTTCGGCGAGCGGGCGCTAACGAGCTCGACCGACCGCGCCCCTAGCCGCCGCCAGGGGTCGAGAAACGCCTCCGAAAGTTCGTCGTCGTCACCCACGTAGATGCCGGGAATGACGACCAGACGGGCCTCGCTTCCTCCGGCCCGGTCGTAGAAGCGCCGCCGCAGCTCTTCGGGCAGCTTCCCGCCGCCGCAGATCAACAGCGTCCCTCCCGGCTCAGGCCGAACGGTTTCTGCTTCGGCGAGCTTGCTTTGCGCCTGTAAATGCCACAGCCAGGCCCCCAAAGCGGCCACACAAGAAACGCCGACCAACGACACCGACCAGGCGACTCGCCGGTTCACCTTGCGGCACAACCCTCTCGGCATCAAGCCGACGATCCTTGTTAGCATCCAAAAGCCCAAATACGGCCCTGTAGTTTGGATCGGAGGGAGGGCAAATAGGATGCCTTCCTGGCTTCCATTCTATCTCGCGGCCCAACGAAGGGAACTGCCGGTGGCCGCCCACCCTCCTTGGGGTCTACATCAACAGATAAGCAACGGTGGCCACCACCCCCAGCAGGCCAAACACGCAAAACCACACAGGTCGGCCGCTGAAGGGGGACGTCGAGTGGACGACGCAGTCGCCGCAGTACGGGCACTGCTCGGCATCTTCAAAAATCTCTTCGCCGCACAACGGACACCTTACCAGTTCGGCGTCGTCGTCTGCGTCACCATACTCCACATCTTCCCAGCCGTCGTCCTCATCGACTGTCATCGCGGCAACTTGGCGGGGCAAGCAGGGCTGGCAAAGCCATCACGCGAACAGGCCCGACACCACGCTCCCCTTCACCAGCTCGCGCGGCTGGTTGAGGTGGTTATAAACGATCGTGTCGGGGTTGATGCCGCAGGCGTGATAGATGGTGGCCAGGATGTCGCACGGATGGACCGGGTTTTCAACCGGTGCAGAGCCCGTCGCGTCAGATTTTCCGTAGACGAAGCCTCGTTTGATGCCCGCGCCGGCCATCACTGCCGTGTAGCAATAAGGCCAGTGATCGCGTCCATCGTCGGTGTTTGAGTTGCCTGAGGTGCTTACGCCGCGCTTCGGACTGCGGCCGAATTCGCCGATGGCGATCACCAGCGTCTCGTCGAGCAGGCCGCGGTCGTCCAGATCGGCAATCAACCCCGAAACACCCGCATCGAGCAGTGGGGCCGACTGGTTCTTCATGCGGGCCGAGAGCCCCGCGTGGACATCCCACGAGTGGTTATCGCTATTGGCGACCTTGGGCCAGTTGATCTCAATGAAGCGCGTGCCGGCCTCGATCAAGCGCCGGGCCAGCAGGCAGCTCATGCCGAACGTATTGTTGCCATAAGCTTCTTTGGTGGCCGGCGATTCCTTGCCCAGATCGAACGCCTCGCGTGCTCGCCCCGAAATCACCAGCGACAGCGCCTTGTCGTAGTATTCGTCCAGGTCGTACTTGGCCGTGGCCTTTTCCACCGCCGGCATTCCTTCCTTGATTACGTCACGCAGCTTGGCCCGCCGCTCGAGCCGCGTCGCCGTCAGCTCGGGACGCAACTGCAGGTCGTCCACCTTGATGCGAGACATCTTGGTCATGTCCATGTCGTCGCCGGCCGGGAACAGGTAGTACGGATCGAACGCTCGGCCCAGGAAGCCGGCCGTCCCCGCCTTGCCGACCACGTTGCTCTCTTGCGTGGGGCGGGGCATCATCACGTAGGGCAACATCGGCACCGTCGGCGGTTTAAGCCGGATGATGTTGCTGCCAAGATTCGGATAGTCCTTGGGGCTGGGCGGTTCGAGCTGGCCCGACGGACTGACCTTGTCGGCGGTGTATCCCGTTAGCAGTTGGTAATAGGCGGCCGTGTGGTTAAACAGTCCCACTGGCGTATAACTGACCGACCGAATCAGCGTCAGACGGTCGGTGACCGAGGCAATTTTGGGGAGCAGCTCGGTTACGTCCATGCCCGACACCTTGGTGCCGATCGGATTGAAAATGCTTTTTACGTTGTCCGGCACATCGGTCTTGGGATCCCAAAGATCGAGATGGCTCGGACCGCCCTGAAGGAAAATAAAGATGACGCTCTTGGCCTTGTTCCAGCCGGGCCCGCCGAGGCTCGCCTCCTTCGCTTGCGCCTTGAAACGCAACAGATCGGCCAAAGAGATGCCCAGCGCGGCGGACCCGCCGACACGAAGAATCTCGCGCCGCGTCACGCCATCGCATGTATCCTTACCGGGACGGCCTGGAATCACGAACATTGCTGAGGTCTCCGCAAAAAAGCGATGCTCTATAGCGAACGCGCGGCGCGCATTCCGCAAGGGGTGGGCACAGGGAAGGTTGTGGCAATATATCGTCGACCGTAAGCCCCTGTCAACGTTCCATCAATAATGGTGGATGTGTTCGATGAGCCCTTGCCCGCCCCCCAAAGGAAAGCGGGCCGGAACCAGCGAGCCTCCCTCTCTATCGCCTCGGAGAGCGGCCCCCAAGGCTTCAAAAACTACCTAGATTTCCTGAACCCCTTGCATTACTCCACCGTTCCGTGTCACAACATCAGTTACAACGTCGCTGGTGGGTGACGGTAACTGCGGACCGGGGCGTCGCTTAGGGCCGCAGAGGGGTACCACCGGGTTGGTGACTTACGATCGCCGCTCGGCATGAGTGCCGCGCCAGGGCATCGTGTTGTGCATTCGCAACACGGCCTCTGGCGTGTGCTGCCGAAAGGCAACGGCGCGTGGCGCCCGGCAGGGCTGCCGTGCCCGCGCTAACTTCGCCAACGCCTTTGGCCGCGAACGACTTACGGCCGTTCTCTCCTGAATGGATGCCGGGGCTGGCACCCCGCGTGCGTTTTGTCTCCGAAGTCACATCGCCTTCGGGTTGGCAACAACACATTCCGCCAGCCGTATCACGACCCATGACAGGAAACTCGACCTTGGCCAAAGTCTCCAGACAGCTCAATCATGCTCGCCAGAATTCCATTCATCCGGCTCACCGGAAGACGCGTGAGCCGGCGCCGGGCAGCAGCGGCAGCCGGGCGAACGGTTTCGATTTCGACGACGAGGTCGGCGCTTTGGAGCATGCCGACGAGCACGAATCGGCTGTCGAGGACGAGGCCGATGATGACGCCGAACTCAAACGCCGCAGCGAGGCGGCCGATGAAGACGAGGAGGTTGGTTTCGGCGACGAAGAACTCGCCGGCAGTCTCGGCACCGACCGGATCGACGACCCCGTGCGCATCTACCTGATGCAGATGGGCGAGATTCCCCTCCTGTCTCGAGACGAAGAAGTGGCGGCCGCCAAAGAGATCGACCGCACGCGACGCCGCTACCGCACGACCCTGCTGGCCAGCGATTTCCTGCTGCAGGGGGCGGTGGCCCTGCTCAAGAAAGTTCGTGACGGCGAGTTGCGGCTCGACCGCACCGTCGACGTTTCCGTCACCGACGCGGCGGAGAAAAAGCGGATCATGGCCCGCTTGCACCCGAACCTGAAGACGCTCGACCATTTGTTGAAGCAGAACGAGCGAGATTTCCGCACGGTTATCAGCCGCAGCGCGAAGATGGCCGAACGGCGAGCGGCCTGGCGACGATTGGTACTCCGCCGGCACAAGGCCGTGCGCCTGGTGGAAGAACTCGATCTGCGCACGCAGCGTCTGCAACCGCTCATGGAGAAACTGGCCCAGATCTCCAGGCGCATGGACGACCTGATCGGGCAACTCAACGAACTGCGCGGCAAGCCCGCCGCGGCCGACGCGGCAAACGCCCTCCGCAAGGAACTGCGTTACCTGATGCGGATCACGCTGGAAAGTCCCTCGACTTTGCGGGCGCGCACGGCCAACACGGCCGTCTGCCTGAAGCACTACGATGCGGCGAAACGGGTTCTCTCGGCCGGCAACTTGCGGCTGGTCGTGTCCATCGCCAAGCGCTACCGCAACCGCGGACTGACCTTTCTCGACCTGATTCAGGAGGGGAACACCGGGCTGATGCGGGCTGTCGACAAGTTTGAACACGGCCGCGGCTTCAAGTTCTCGACCTATGCCACCTGGTGGATCCGGCAGGCCATCACGCGGGCCATCGCCGACCAGAGCCGCACGATCCGCCTGCCGGTCCACATGATCGAGACGATGGGGCGCGTGCGTGAGGTAACCCGCGATTGGCTGCAGCGGCATGGGCGGGAGCCGACCGTCGAAGAGACGGCCGCGGCGACCGGCCTGACCTTGGAAGAAGCCCGTTGCGTGCTGAAAATGACCCGCCATCCGCTGTCGCTCGACCAGCCGGTGGGCGATCACGACGACAGCTTCTTCGGCGAATTCGTGGAAGACCACCGCGACGAAGATCCGCTGCAGGAGATGACCCAAAAACTGCTCAAGCAACGGCTGGCCGACGCCCTGGGCGAGTTGAACTACCGCGAGCGGGAAATCATCCGATTGCGATATGGTTTGGCCGACGGGTACTCGTATACTTTAGAGGAAGTCGGCAAGATCTTTTCCGTGACGCGGGAGCGCGTACGGCAGATCGAGGCCAAGGCGGTGCGCAAGCTGCAACACCCGATCCGCTGCCGCCGGCTGGCGGGCTTTTTGGACCGGGTGGAGACGGCATAGACGGCTGTCGCCGGGCGTGAGCTTTCGCGGAAGAAATCGAACGTTTGTAGTACGGAGGACAACATGCAAACGACCTACCGTCTGCCCATGCTGTTCGCTCTCCTGGTCGGCACCGCCGGTCAGGTCCGCGCGGCCGACATTTATGCCGAGCGGCGCGAGCGGATGGTGGAGACCGCCATCATCGGGCAGGGAATCAGCGACGAGCGCGTGATCGCCGTCATGGGCAAGGTGCCGCGCCACGAGTTCATGCCGAGGGATCAGCGCGAACAGGCCTACTTCGACATGGCGTTGCCGATCGGCGAAGGTCAGACGATTTCGCCGCCGTTCGTCGTTGCCTCGATGACCGAGCATCTCGAGCCCAAGCCCACCGACAAGGTGTTGGAGATCGGCACGGGGAGCGGTTACCAGGCGGCGGTCCTCAGCGGCCTGGTCAAAGATGTCTACACCATCGAGATCCAGAAACCGCTGGGCGTGATTGCGGAGCAACGACTACGCCGCCTGGGCTACAAGAACGTCCACACCCGCATCGGCGACGGCTACAAGGGTTGGCCGGAAGCGGCCCCCTTCGACAAGATCATCGTCACCTGCTCGCCCGAAAAGATTCCCCAGCCGCTCATCGACCAGCTCGCCGACGGCGGGCGCATGATGATCCCGGTCGGACAGCGCTTTCAGCAAGTGCTCTATCTTTACACGAAGAAGGGCGACAAGTTGGAGAAAGAGGCGGTTGAGGCGACGATGTTCGTACCGATGACCGGCACGGCAGAAACGCTGCGCGAGGTCGAGTACGACGCCGCCCACCCCGAACTGGTCAACGGCAGCTTTGAAGAGTCGACCATTATCGAAGGGGTGCCCGATGGCTGGTACTACGCCCGTAAGTGTGAACTGAGAAAGCTCCGCGACGCTCCCGACGGCGACCAGGTGCTTATCTGCTCGAACACCGAGCCGGGCAAGTTCTCGCAGATCCTGCAAGGGTTCGGTGTGGACGGGCAGAAAGTGCGACAACTCGATGTGCGGCTTTGGGCCCGGGCCATGGAGGTACTTCCGCCGTTGGGCCAGCCAAACCGGGGTCCGCGACTTGTCATCACCTTCTACGACAAGAACCGGGCCGAGGTGGGGACGGACTCGATCGGTCCCTTCACCGGCACGTTCGGCTGGACCGAAAAGCACAAGTCCATGAATGTTCCGCCCCGCGCTCGACTCGCCGTTCTTTATCTTGGACTTCTCGGCTCGACCGGCGAACTGTCGTTCGACAAGGTGAGCGTCAAGGCGATCGAAAACGCGCGGTACAAGCCCGTCGAAGACGCGAGCATCAAGGCCGCCGAGGGCAAGTAGCGTTCTCACCCGCCAGGTTCGACTTCGCCACCTGGCGCCGCCACGCGCCATGTCTCGTCGCGCAGCAACCGTGGGCCGGTGAATAGCGCCCAGGACAAGTGTTCTGCAACTAACGAGAGCCGATCGAACGTCTTCACTTCGGCGGGTGCAAGCGAACGGCTCCAATCGTCGCCCAGTCGGCCGCTGTCGCAGGCCGTGTTATAAACCAGCCGTAGGTTGGTGCCGGGTGCGATCCAGGTGCCCCTCCGCTTCCCGCCTCGCGTCGTAACCATATACACGCCGCGAGCGGGCTGGTCGTCACGGACCGGAGCAACCGCCGAAGCCGGCTTCACCCAGAAGTTGCTCCCGACGATCCCTCCGTCCGCGCCGTGACACGCCAAAAAGACGACGCGCCCGTGCTCAAGCGCGCTGTGCAAATGGGGCTCATCAAGGCGGGCCACGACCACGCTGCGCGGGCCCCATCGGTCCTCGCCGGCGCGCGCCAGGCGGTAGAAGCCCACGCTCATCGCCCAACGCGGAACCAGAGCCATGTCGTCATACAGCACATATAGCGCGGCCGGCCGAGTGTCATCGCGCGTGAGCAGGGTCGCATGCGCGGCGATGGCCGCAATGAAAGACGCCACGACCAGCGAGAAGGTATTCGCGAGCCAGGCCGCGCGGACCCATCTCGGACGTCGCATGAACCGGCCGATCAAGGGCAATGGCCACCGCGAACCGCTTGCCGCCAATACCGTCGCCACGACGACCATCGCCAGCCATGCCACGCTGGCCATCATGGTCGGGATCGCATCCCGCTGTGGAGGAGCCAATCCGGCAACGTTGGGCAGTTGTTCATACAAGTCGCGGGCATAAATCATCGCCGCGGAAATCCCCGCCAGGTAGAGAAGGCTCGCGGCGATGAGTCCGTTGAGGAGCAACCAAAGCAGGGCGGCGCTGGTCGCATGATGATCGAAAAACGAATCTCCGCGCCGACGCGCCAACCTGAGCACGGGCGCCAGCCCGAAATAACAGGCCGTCGCGCAGAGACGAGCATGCCAAGGCGGAGCGGTTACGTACTCGGCGGGAGCCATATTCGGCACGGGATACGTGCAGGTTGCAGGTCTTCGATCCGATTGGGTGCTGGCGGCCCGTCGCGGCAGGGCACTACAATCAAAAGACAGCCCGTCGCTTCCTACCAGTGTCGGCGATTTCCGCAGGAGATTGCAATGGTACGCCCGGTCCCTTTTTCCGTGAGCCGCATCCGAGTTTCTGCCTGGCTCGGCTCGCTCGCGATGGCCGTCTGTTTCGCCTCTTCGCAAGCTGAAGACGACGCACGGCGCAGCAGCGACGTCGCCGACGTCAAATCCGACGACGTTCAGGACCTCCTTTTCTTTGGCCCGTTGCGGCCGGTCTGGATCAGGCTGCGCGTGACGATCGACGGCAAGCCGTTCCGCGAAAGCTGGCAGGCGAACATCCAAAGGCTTTTTGCCGAGGCGGATACCGACGGCGACGGCCTGGTCCGAGCGATCAAAGCAGAAGCGGAGAAGCAACCGCCGGCCGACAGCGTCGCGTCGCTCGCCGCCGCCGCGGCCGTCTACCTCGGCCAGGACGTGGCGCAGGCGCGGGCGGGCCTCGAGAAAACGGCCGCCGAAGGAGGCGGATCGCTGAGTTTCGCGGCCTTCCAAAAGTATTTCGAGCAGGTGGCGCCCCCGTTCTCGCTTGCCGTCGGCCTGGGACGCACCAGCGCCGGCCAAGCGCTGTTTGGGTTGTTGGATGCCAACGGCGACCAACAACTCACCGCGGATGAGCTGAACGGCGCCGAAGACAGGCTGCGCATCCGCGATTTCGACGACAACGAAAGTCTCACCCGGCTGGAACTGGTCGACGCCCCGAACACGTCGCTCGCCGCGATTTCGCAAGCCGCCGACGAAATCCGCTCTTCGCCGCTGCCCACGGCCGGCCCCCTGGCGATGATCGACGCCACGACGCCGCCCGAGGTTATCCGCGAGGCGATTCTGGCGGAATACGACCACAACCACGACGGCAAGATCCTCTCTTCGGGCCAGTCGGCCGAGATCATGCCGACGCCGGCCCAGTTCGCCCGGCTCGGCGTGCCGGCGGGCGAACCGGTGGACGGCCGGGCGCTGGCCAGGTTTCACGTGGGCGCCCCCGACGTGGAGCTGAGAATCGAGCTGGGCAAAATATCGATGACGTCGCGCCGGTTTGGCGCGCCGCGAGCGCGAACGGCCGCCGGCGAGACCGGCCCGCGGATCAAGCAGCGGCCCGACGGCAGCCTGGACCTGACGCTCGACGACGCGCGTGTCTACCTGCGCCGCAACAACCGCGACCCATCGAAGAACAACGATTCGGGGCCGAGCCTGCAGAACTTCGACGCCGACAACAACGGCTATCTCGACGACAAGGAACTGGCGAGCGTGCCCAACCTGGCGGGCGCGTTCGAGGTGATCGACGCCGACCACGACGGCAAGATTTTCGCCGGCGAGCTGCAGAGCTACGTCGACCGGCAGAACCGGGCCGCCTCGGTGCGGCTGCTGCTCGAAGTGTTCGACCAGGGACAGGAGCTGTTCGACCACCTCGACGAAAACCACGACTACCGGCTAAGCACGCGCGAGCTACACAACGCCGCCGAGATCGTCAAGCAGATCGACGCCAACCACGACGGCCGCCTCTCGGCCGACGAAATCCCCCAGCAACTCATGCTGGAGCTTTCGCGGAACACGCCGCAAGCGGCCGTGACGGAACGCCGGTCGATTCGCGGCGGCGAGCGGGTGCGCACCGCCACGAAACGCGGCCCCGGCTGGTTTCAGAAGATGGACCGCAACGACGACGGAGAGCTGAGCCCGCGGGAGTTTCTGGGTCCGCCCGACGCATTCAAACGCCTCGACAAGGACAAGAACGGCGTCCTCGACCCCGCGGAAGTTGAGTCGTAGTGCTCGCTCTGGACTTAGCCATCGCACTACCTCAATTTCGGAAGGCTTCGGGTCAAGTTTCTCGAATGTAGCAGAGTGGTCGGCGCCGTCAACGAACCAGCGTTCGCGGCGTCGCCTGGGCCTGAATTTATGCGCGGGTCATCCAGCCCTCCGGAAAACACAGCGTGCCCGGCCCGCCACCAATGGCGTCCCGCTCGCCCCCGCCTTAATCTCGCTACCTGCGTCGACGTGACGTCGATGTGACCTGCCCGACTTCCGGCGACTTGAGCCGAACAGGATGCGATCTCCGTGTGCCGCGGGCTAAAAAACTCCTTGGCCGCCGTTCGCGGCGCGTGGCGCTGCCGAACCTGGCGATCGTGAATACTGCAATCGCTCTGGCAACCATGCTGATTCGAGTGCCGAACCTTCATAGCTTTCGTCCGGCACATATCCGTGAAAATATCCAAAATACCGACGCAGCGAGGATTCATTATTATCGATGTTGATGCCAGGGTTGCGTCGCCGCAGTCTTCCCAACGCGCGGCGGAAGCCTTCGGCCTCGCTCTCCAGCACCGACAGTGTCGCATGACGGTCAAGGACAAAAGTAGCCTGCCGATCGGTTTCTTTAAAAAAGGAGCTGTGGCGCGGCGTAATGTGTAGCGACCTAAGGTGCTGTAGCGCACTCAACGACTCCAGTACCTCCGGCGATACGTGGTCGCCGCTGATGACCAGATCTTCAAGCGATTCGAGCTGCGCGAGATCCTTCAAGTCAGCATCGCTGCCAATCTCGGCGTATTTCATGTCAAGCGCCTTCAAGCGAGGCAGCACTGAGAGACGGCGAAGGTCGCGGCCGTTGATCGTTGGAAATGTCAGGTCAATGGCTTCTAGGTTCGGCAGACGCGGCAGATGCGAAAAGACACCGTCAACATGGGAAAGGTCTTCGATGCTTAACACTTTCAGGCTCGTTAATCCGCGCAAAAAGGTCAGGCTGTCCTCGGTAAGAGTTGGAAATTTCAGGCCGAGTGCCTCAAGCTGAGTCAGTTTCCCAATCTCCGTAAAAAACTCCCGTGAACGTTGCCTTCGCTCTTGCTCAGATTCGCTGTCCTTTTCCTCGCAGATACTCAAACAGCGCAGGCCGCGTGCATTTTGAAGCGAGTCTGCCATACCGGGAGTCAGGCGCTCAACATGGAGTGTCAACCATTTCAAGCGGGGTAATCGACCCAATCCACAGACAAACGTCTCATCGACGACGTGGTCCTGATGCGCTTTCATATCAAACGCGACGATGCTTCGGCGATAACGGTCGGGGATGACGAACTCGAACCACCGCGGACCTTGGCGCTCCACGTAAACGGTTCCATTGTGCTCTTCAAGTTCGGCGATGATCGGATCCTGAAGACTGGCCCGATTGCGAAGTGCGGCGAACAACCCACAACAGCCGGCTACCAGGGCCACAGCCGCCAACATTGTCCGCAAGCTCCAACGTAATCGCGGCCGATAGCACCGCAGCCACCACTCGCATGCACCCACGGGCAGGGCCAAAAAGATCATCCAACTCGCAAGATTGGCCGCGAGTCGGGCCCCACTGTAGTCCCAGCCAACGATGACAGGCCCAATCATCGAGAGCGTGAGGTTATGCCAATGCCACGTAAACGGCCACCCATACGTTCCTTTAGCGTAGATCGAGCCAGGTTCTATGGGATATTGCACGCCGACAGTTTCAACTTCCGACGTAAAATTGCCCAGCGCGATGGGCGTGGCGACGACCAGCAACAGCGCGAGCGTCAAGAGTCGGGGGCGATAACGCCAAAATGCCCGAACATTCGGACGAATCATTGCCTATTCCACAAGTACCCAACGCAAGATCAAAGTTTTAGGCTATCAATTCTAACGCGAGACGACGGGCTTTTCACCGTAATCGTATAGACCGGCGGGCCGTCCTCGTGCCGCGTACGGTGACCGCCGCCGACCTCTTCGTGCCGTTCAACCGGTCCGCGCAAGCCGCTTCGGTCCGACATCCCGACGCAGGTTGACGACCTCTTCTTGAAGGCAACGAGTTCGTCGATGAGACCCACCAGCTACTACCTCATGGCCGCCGTTTTGGCTCGGTTAATTCCAAGGGGTAACCGAGGATGCCACGAGACGTGGCGACCCGGCGTTTCCGGAGTCGCTTCACCTCGTCGCGGTCGGCCCAAATGACCCACAGCTTCTCGACGTTCGTCTGTCGTCCGTGAACCCAGCCGCTGGTCGCCCGCACCTGTTTTTGTGATGATTGCCGCACATACGCGATCGCGAGCTGATCAAGATGCGACGTCGCGATCTTTGAAGTCGGCGAGAGCGGGAGCGACACCGCTTCCGGACGCAGAGCCGTGAAAATGCTGGACTTTGAACCTCAGCAGTCTTCATTTCCCACCTCCTTTCTTGCCAGTGGTGGGACGACGTGCCGGGCGACAACCTGGCTCAGCGTCAGCAGGCTTCGTTGTCGGGGTTCGTCGGGAAGCCTCCACAGATCCTTGAGCCGCGCCCGCTCCTGTTGCGGCAAAAAGGTGGTACGCCGGCAGATTCCTTCCGCATGCTTCACCCCCATGTTCTTCGGTGCGAAAACGCTGCAACCATCCAACCAGTCGCAGCAGAGCGGAGATCGGTGCTACCGGATGCTCAGCGGAAGGTCGATAACGTCTGGGATCATCGGGACCGCGCCGGTCGATCCGAGTTGCCACGAGAACGGCCTCACCGTAGTCTTGGCAGGCGAAGGGTGAGGAAGACGAAGCTCACCTCGCTGCAAAACCCGCGGCGAGACTTCTCGACCACAGCGCAAGATCGTCATGGGTGTCGACGCGGGTAAACCCGTCCGGTCCGTCCGCGCCGCTCGGCGTGACGCACCACCGTGCTGCCTTGACGCGGTCCTCCTGCATCGACACGGACCGATCGAGGGCCACCTCCAACATCAGTTGCAAGTCGCCGTCGAGCCGCGAGGCAGCAACGGGACCCGGCTCCGACGCGATGCGTGTCGCCAGTTGGTCGACGGCCGGCCAGAGCCGGTCGTAGCGCCGCGCGCGGGGCAAGTCGACGCCGAGCCAGTAACTGACGCCGACTGCGAGCTGCAACGCCAGGCAGGCCGCAATGAGGTACTGCCGCCTCTCGGCGATCCGTTCGGCCGCGAACCAGAGCGCGACAAACAGAGCCGGCAAGAGCGGCAGCAGAAGGCGGGCGCCGGTGTCCATGGCGTGTGCCGTAATCAGCAAGAGATAAAAGGGAACGTACCAAGCGAAAAGATCGTTCTGACGCCGCGTCCAGCGCGACCAGCCGAGGCAGAGCAGCGCAAAGAAGGGAACGTGGATCAGCATGTTCACGTCGGTCCAATCACCGGGCTTGCCGTGGCTTTTGAACAGGCCGGGAATACAGACGCGTCCGATGTCGCTGACGCAGAGCTGCGCCCCGCGCGAGTAGCCCTCCAGGGGCGACCTCGCCGCGTTCTCGAAGTCGTCGAGGTACGAACGTCCGTTCAGTTCCGCCGCGGTCGTGCGCTCGTGAAGCACAAACATCGCAACGGGCGTGCCCGCCGCAGCAGAGATCAGGGCGGTCGCCCCGAGCCCCCTCAGCCGCGACAGGCGCCCCCCAAACACTTCCCGTAGCGTCCACACCGCCACGGCCGGCACAAGCATCACGCCAACGGGTCGGATGACGCAGAGCAACGTCGTGAGGCTGGCTGCGGCGGTCAGGCGCCCGACGAAAGCACCGGCCCGCGAGACCTTACCGACGCCGGCCAGGCAATTGACCACCCCGACGAACAGGCACATGAAGGCCATCTCGCTCAGGGGGCGGCGAAAATGGATCCAGAAACCGTGGTTGACAACGGTGAGAGCGGCAATCCAGACGGCGGCTTCAGGAAGCACCCGCCGGCTCCAGCGATAAACGCCCAGCAAGAGACCGACGGCCAGAGCCCAGTGCAGAATCGCGATTGCTGCAAACGGCCGGTCGGAAATCCAAAACAGCGGACTGATCAGGGCCGGATAACCGGGCGAGTACCAGAGCAAAGGGCTGCCCAGATTGGTCGGACCGGTTCCGCGGGCCAGGCTCCGCGCCATCGACAGATACGCGGCGGAGTCGATCGACGAGTACCACCAGGGCGAAACCTGCACCGCCAGCAAAACCGCGCAGATGGCCAGGAGGGTCTGGGGCCGTGACGACCCGAGGGCAATCCAGTGTCGGATCATGGTCGGAACGTTTGGAGCAGCAGGCTGTTGGAAGAACATGGATAAACCGGCGCAACAATAGAGCATTCCGCCGCGTTGGGCCTAGACCGATTCGCGCGCTGGAACGGGGAACAGCCACGGGTGCTGGTCTATCCGCGTTTTGCCCCTGTTGGGTCAAACGATCGAAGTCGTGAACTGAGATGGCATGGACGCGGCGACAAACATTGTTTCGGCCATGAATTCGGGCTAGAATTCAGTAGTCTTGCTTGATGTTTTGCCTTCCTCATGATCCGGGTACTTCACAACGGCGTCTGCTGGTTTCTCTCGGCCGTGCTGTTATTAACGAACGGCTGGCCCGTGGCCATCCACCATGCGCACGACGTAGGCGAAAACCCGTACCATCATTCCCATCGAGCGGGAGCCCTTGATGTCGCCCGCCATGCGCCGCCTTCGATAGGCGACCCCGACGGCGAAGTATCTGGCGTGACCGAACACGTCCACATGCTCTGGCTGGGCTGGGAAGTCACCGTCGTTCCGCCCAAGGGTTCGAAGACGAGTCCGCCGGCCGTGGCCGTGCTCTCTCAGCAAGCCGACCGTGGTCCCGCAGAGTGTGACGCGGCGCTCGCCTGGTCGGAGACTTCATTGGCACTGGTGGCTGTCGATCCCGTCAACCACGACTGCCGCTCGCCAGCGCTCGCCGACTCGCGGCACCGTGTCGCAGCCTTGCCGCTGTGTGAAACTGCGCGCCATCTTCGCTCTGGCGTGCAGTTGATCTGAATCTCTGACGCCTTCATTTTTCGGCACCTGCAAAGCATGCCTCGGCGCGCTTTGTTTTTGCGGTGGTGACGCAGCCGAAACGCTTCGTCACACCGCTCGTTGTCGGCGATCGTTAGAGAGACGCGACCCCATGCGCAGCCAGTTAACACAGGCAAGTCGACGAGCGGAAGCCGCGGCCCCGCGCTTGCTCCGTGTGTCGAGCATTTGTGGCGCTTGTGCGGCACTCGCGCTCGTCGGCTCCGGCTGTAACGACACCGGACTAAGCGGTCCGACAAAGCCCACGGCAGACGCGGTCTCCCCGGTCAACCCCGACGACGTTCCCATCACCGAGGCCGAGGTACCCGTACCGGCCAGCTACGCCGAGGCGGTCGAACGCCTGGCCGGCTATCGAGATGCGATTCGCCAGGCTGTGGAATCGGGGCAGTACGGCAAGGCCCACCGGCCGCTCGACGAAACGAACATCACCATCGAAAGACTGCCGGATATCGCCCGGTCGAGCGATATGCCTCGGCGGCACTGGGAACAAGTCGTCACGGCCAGTGAGGATCTCGGCGAAGCATTGGATCAGATTCACACTCAAATCGACGCCGGCGGCAAGGCCGACTACGCGCCCCACGCCGAGGCGATCGACGACGCAATCGCCCGCCTGCAAGCAATCGGCGGAACAAAAGGCAACCACAGCTCAACCGAATGAATTCGCCATGAAGACTTCCACGCCTGCCACGCGCCACGCTTTCCGCACGGCCCGCTGGATCAGCCTGGCCGCTTTCGCGCTGGCGCGGCTGACCGCACCCGCCGGCGCACACGACGAGCACGAGGCCCTGCCGAGCAAAGGGGCGGCGGTCTACAAGAACATGGTCCTGCTCACCCCGCAGGCCGAGAAGGCGATCGGGCTTAAGAAGGCCAAGGTCGAGCTCGACACCTGGCGAGAAGAGATCGTCGTCAACGCCAACGTCGACGTGCCGTGTACGCGGCACGCGTATGCCGCCTCGCTCGTGACGGGCAGGATCGAAGAACTGCTCGCCCGGCCGGGCGACGAGGTGCGGCAAGGCCAGGTCCTAGCGCGGGTCAAAAGTCTGGAGTTGGAGACGCTCGAATCGCAACTCTTGCAGGCTTCCGCCGCACACGACCTGGCGGCGCGCGTGCTCGACCAGCGCGAGACGCTTTTCGCCAGCAGGGCCCTGCCGGAAAAGGACCTTTTTATGGCCCGCGCGACGCACCGCGAGAAGACCGCCGAACTGGCGCTCGTTACCGCCAAGCTCCGCGCCGTCGGCCTGTCGAGCGACACGCTGGCCGAGGTCTTGAGAACGAAGAAGCCCGTCGGATCGCTGCCGATCGTCAGCCCGATCGACGGAGCCGTTTCGCTGGCGGACGCCCGCGTGGGGCAGACCGTCGAGCCGGTTGACCATGTGTTTCACCTCGTCGACCGCTCGGCGCTGGCCATCGTCGGCGAAGTGCTGGAGAGCGACGTCTGGCGGGTGCGCGAGGGAATGCCCGCGAAGATCGTCCTCGCCAGCTTCCCCGAAGCGCCGCTCGTGGACAAGATCGAGCACGTCGGGCTGAAGCTCAACGCCCAGGAGCGGACGATGCACGCTCGCGTCGAGATGGCCAACCCCGACGGCCGCATCCGTCCGGGGATGTTCGGCCGGATGCACATCGAGGTGGCCCGGAAACCCGAGGCGGTCGTCTGCCCCGCCGACGCGCTGATCTTTCACGCCGGCGCGCGGTACGTGCTGCGCGAGCAGGGGAGGAACCACGGAAAATACGTGCTCACCAGGGTGAGCGTGGGCGCCCGCGACGACGGCCGGGTTGAAGTTATTGAGGGCCTGTTCCCCGGCCAACGGGTCATCACCACGGGCACGATCGAGCTGACCGCCCTGCTGAACGACGCCTTTACAATCGCCGACGCTCAGGCCAAGGCCAGACTGGACGCCGGGCGGGCTGTCGTCTCAAGCTCGGGCGGGCAGCCGGCGACCGGCGGCCGGCAGGTCATCATCGTGCCGGGGCGCGTCGAAGCGGCGACAAGCCGCAAGCAGTTCGCCGCCTCGACCGTCGCCGGACGGCTGGCGAACATTCTCGTGGAGCGCGGCGCGCGGGTTCGACGCGGCGACGTGCTGGCCGAGATCGACAGCCTGCAACTGCGCAACCTGCAGCTCGACCTGCTCTCGGCGCGGGTGCGGCTGGAACTGACGCGACAGCAACTCGATCGCTTGAAGATGCTGACCGAGGAACGGCTCGTGAACCGCACCCGCATCTGGGAGCTGGAGGCGGACGAACGGTCGCTGCAAAACAAGCTGGCGACGCTCGCCAGCCAACTCGCTTTGATGGGGCTGGAAGCGAACGAAATCGACCGTCTGAATGGCATCGATCTCGAACGGGCCGACGTCTACGAGCAAATCACGACCCTGCTCCCGGTGCGCGCGCCGGCCGACGGCTGGGTGGTCGACTTCGAGTTGGGACTGGGAGAAGTTGTTCATCCCCAGGAGCGGCTGTTTGAGTTGCAGGACCTTTCGCGCGTCTGGGTTCAGGCCTACGTGCGCGAAGGCGACGCCGGCCGCGTACGCCAGGGGCAAGCCGTGACCGTCACCGTCGCGGGCGATCCGTCGTTTCGCGCCGAAGGAACCATCGTGCGCACCAGCCCGGAGGTTTCGACCATCGACCGTGTGCTGGCCGTGTGGGCTGAGCTGGACAACTCGCAGTTGCGATTGCGCGAAGGGATGCTGGCCACGATCGCGCTGCAAGTCGACGAAACCATGCAGGAAGCGAGCAACACCGCCGCAAGACGCCATAGGTAGCCCCGGCGCTCCGTGGCGAGAGACGGTCCCAACGCGACCGCCTTCTCTGTCGTGGGCGTCGAAGCCGCTTGATCGAACAGACTTTATCCGACCGCGAGTTTACCGTGTTCAACGCTCTCATCGCCTTTTCGCTCCAAAACCGCTCGGGCGTGCTGGTGGTGGCGGCCGTGCTGCTGGTCTTCGGCGGCTACCAGGCGTCCCAACTGCCCGTCGACGTCTTCCCGGACCTCAACCGGCCGACCGTCACGATCATGACCGAGGCGCATGGCCTGGCACCGGAAGAGGTCGAAACGCTGGTCACATTCCCGATCGAGTCGGTGATGAACGGGGCCACGAACGTCCAGCGAGTGCGGTCGGCGTCGGCCGTGGGCCTGTCGATCGTGTGGGTCGAGTTCGACTGGGGGACGGACATCTACACCGACCGCCAGATCGTGCTGGAGAAGCTGCAACTCGCCCGCAGCCGGCTTCCCGACTCGGTCACCCCGCTGATGACGCCGATCGCCTCGATCATGGGCGAGATCATGATCATCGGCGTCCGCTCCACCGGCGACACCACTCCCATCGAGTTGCGCACCCTGGCGGATTGGACCATCCGCCCGCGCATCCTCGCGGTCCACGGCGTGGCCCAGGTGGCCGTGATGGGTGGCGAACTGAAACAGTACCAGGTGCTCACGTCGCCGACCCGGCTGGCCGAGTATGGCGTCACGCTCGACGAGTTGACCAAGGCGGTCGAGCAAGCCAACGCCGTCTCGGGAGGCGGGTTTTTGCTCTCGCGCCAGCGCGAGTCGCTCATTCGCATCGTCGGCCGGGCAACGAGCCTGGAGGACCTTGAGAAGACGGTGGTCGTCGATCGAAACTCCGTGCCGGTCACCGTCCGACAAGTGGCCGACGTGCGGCTGGGCGGCCCGGTGGCCCGCGGCGACGGCAGCGTTCAGGCTCTCCCATCGGTGATCCTCACGATCCAGAAGCAGCCCAAGGCCGACACGCTCGTCCTCGACCGGCAGATCGAGGAAACCGTCGAGGAGATGCGCAAGACCCTGCCGGCCGATGTGGTGATCGACACCCACGTCTTCCGCCAGGCCAGTTTTATTGAGGCCGCCATTCGCAACGTCGTGGAGGCGATTCGCGACGGGGCGATCTGGGTGGTCGTGATCCTGTTTCTGTTTCTTTGGAACCTGCGCACCAGCGTCATCACGCTGGTCGCCATTCCGCTGTCGATCGTCATCACGGCCCTGATTTTTCGCGCCTTCGGCGTGACGATCAACACCATGACGCTCGGCGGCCTGGCGGTGGCCATCGGCGAACTCGTCGACGACTCCATCGTCGACATCGAGAACATCTACCGGCGGCTCAAGGAAAACCGCCAGAAGCCGGAGCCGGAGCACCCCCTGCGGGTGATTTTTCGCGCCTCGGCCGAGGTGCGCAACAGCATCGTTTTTGCCACGCTGATCGTGGTGCTGGTCGTGCTGCCGTTGTTCTGGCTGTCGGGTCTGGAAGGCCGGCTCTTTGCTCCTCTGGGCCTGTCGTACCTCGTGACCCTGCTGGCCTCGCTCGTCGTTTCGCTCACGGTCACCCCGGCGTTGGCCGCCTACGTGCTGCCCAACGCGTCGTTTCTGGAGCACGCCCACGACCCGCTCGTCGTGCGGGGGCTGAAATGGATCGATACGCGGCTCCTGCACTTTACGCTTCGGCATTCCTACGTCGTGTTGTCGGCGGTCGCCTTGTTGGTGACGCTCAGCGTGGCGTCGATCTACTGGATGGGCGGCGAATTCATGCCCGACTTCAACGAAGGCACGCTTACGATCGAGGCCAGCACGCCCCCCGCGGTCAGCCTAGAGGAATCCAACCGCGTCGGCACGCTCATCGAGAAAATGCTGCTGGAAGTGCCTGAGGTCACCAACGTCTCCCGGCGCACCGGACGCGCGGAGCTCGACGAACATGCCGAGCCGGTGAGCCACTCGGAGTTTGACGTGGGACTCCTGGCGCCCGAAATCCCCAAGCCCGGCTTGTGGTACGCCGTGGTGCGGGCGGTACCCGGCCTGCACCGTTTTGGCGTCGATCGACAGGGGCGCTCGCGCGAAGAAATCTTGGCCGATATCCGCGATCGAATTACCGAAATGCCCGGCGTGGCCGTGAACATCGGCCAACCGATCTCGCACCGCCTGGAGCACATGGTCTCCGGCATCCGGGCCCAGATCGCGGTCAAGGTGTTCGGCGCCGATCTCGACGTGCTCCGCGAAAAGGCCCGGGCTGTCGAGCAGTTGATGGCCGAAGTGCCCGGCGTCACCGACCTCTATGTCGAGCAGCAGGTGGAGATTCCGCAGGTGCGCGTGACGGTCAAGCGCGACGAGGCCCTGCGCTACGGCCTGACTCCGGCGGAGGTTGCCCATGCCCTGGAAACGGCTTTCCAGGGCCGCACTGTGTCGCAGATTCTAGAGGGGCAACGACTGTTCGACCTGGTGGTCTGGTTCGATCCCGCGGCCAGGCACGACATCGGATTGATTCGCTCGACGCCGCTCAGCATTCCGTCCGGAGGACGGGTGGCGCTGGGTACCGTCGCCGAGGTGGCGGAAACGACGGGCCCGAACACCATCAATCGCGAGAACATCGTCCGGCGGATCGTGGTGCAGTGCAATGTGGCGGGGCGCGACCTGACCGGCGTATTCAACGACATTCGCCGCGAGGTCAGCGAAAAAGTCGTCCCCACGCTGCCGACCGGCTACTTCATTCAATACGGCGGCGAGTTCGAGAACCAGCGCCAGGCGCAAACTCAGCTTACGGTGCTGAGCCTTTTTTCGGCCTTCGGCATCTACTGCCTGCTCGTCAAATGTCTCGGCTCTTGGCGCGGAGCCGTGCAGGTGATGGCCAATATCCCGCTGGCGGCGATCGGCTCGGTGGCGGCGCTTTTGCTCACCAACTGGCCCTCGGCCGAGGCTTTGTCGCAGGCCGCCTGGTGGGAGTGGCCGCGCGTCTGGATCTCTTCCACGACCCTTTCGCTGGCCCACTGGGTCGGCTTCATCACGCTGGTGGGCATCGTCTGCCGAAACGGCATCATGATGATCTCGCACTACATCCACCTGATGCGCTACGAAGGAGAGCAATTCAGCGAGCAGATGATCATCCGCGGCAGCCTGGAGCGGTTGGCGCCCGTACTGATGACCGCGGCGACGGCGATTATCGGCCTGGTGCCGCTGGCCCTGGGGGCCGGTCAGACGGGCAAGGAGATTCTCCATCCGCTGGCCGTGGTCGTGATCGGCGGTCTGATCAGCTCAACCTTACTTGACCAGGTCGTCACACCCGCCCTGTTCTACAAATTCGGCCGGAAGGTGTACGAGCACGGGCTCGAAGAAGAAGCGGTTGCGTTGTGAAAATGGCTTTTCGGCCTGTAAAAGCGACTAGGCGGACGGAAAAACACCTTCCTATTTTACCAAAAGGAAAACTGGGAAGACGGGAAAGACTTTTCTCACCGCAGCGATTTTCTCGATCGTAGCGGTTATTCGCTCCGATAAAGCCTGCATGGGTTGGCTTGGATGTTCCCCCACCTCAACTACGACCTTTGCAGGAGTTCGAGCGATGAGATTTGCCATCTCGGCGTGTTTCGCCGTTGCGTTGTTGGCCGGGAACACCGGCTGCTGCGGTCCCATATTCTGTCGCCCCTTGTTCCCCTTGCTCCACCGGCATTGCTGCAGCGATGATTGCGGTGGAATGGGGTGCCAGCGGGCGAACATCTTCAACTGGTCGCGCTGCTGCGATACGTGCGATCATTGCGGCGATTGGACCGGCCAGGGAATCATCGCTCGCACCCAAGGTTCGGAGCAAGCCTACACGGCCGGCCGATACCGGGGCCGTCCGACGATGTCCAGCCGCGTCGTTCCGGGCACCTATCGCGAAACGACGCGCATGCAGCCTTCTGACGCGCAAGTGGCCGACGAAGAAGTCATCGAAGAAGAGCCCGCGCAGTTGGCCGAAGCGCCGCGCGTGAAGCGAGTGCGCTCCTACAAGCCACGTTCGCGGAATCAGCTCGTGCGAGCCGAGCAGGTCGATTGATCCGCCTGATAAAACCGGCGCCGAGGTGGCGGCTGGCCAATCATAGTGGTTTGCGTAAACTGAAAGTCCCCCGCCGCTCGTGGCGGGGGACTTTTTTGTTGGCAGGTCACTCGTTGGCGGCCGGCGGGCAAACGCGCCGGCATGAACTCACTATGGCCAAAAGCGGCGCCCAGGCGCTCCTCGACATGCTGGCCGACTCCGGCGTGCGCTATCTCTTCGGCAACCCCGGCACCACCGAGCTGCCGCTGGTCGACGCCCTGTCCACCGACCACCGCATCCAGTATGTGCTGGGGTTGCAGGAAGTTCCGGTGGTGGCCACGGCCGACGGCTACGCCCAGGCCTCGCGCAAGCTGGGCGTGATCAACCTGCACATCAGTTGCGGGTTGGGCAACGGCATGGGCATGCTTTACAACGCCTACCGCGCCGGAACTCCGCTTTTGGTCACCGCCGGGCAACAAGACCGCCGGCTGAAATTCGAGGAGCCAATCCTCTGGTCCGACATGGTTTCGGTGGCCCGGCCCTGGACCAAATGGGCGGCCGAGATCGAGCGCGTGGCCGATCTGCCCACTGCCGTGCGGCGGGCCATCCAGACCGCGCTGACGCCCCCGACCGGGCCCGTTTTCCTCTCGCTGCCCATCGACTTGCAGATGGAGATGGCCGAGCTCGATCTGACCCCGGGGCCCCCTCTCGACGCGCGCGTTCGTCCGCCCGTCGAGGCCCTACGCCGCGCGGCAAAGCTGCTGGCCGAGGCGAAGAACCCGGCCATTCTCTCCGGCAGCCGGGTCGTCGAGGCGGACGCCGTCGCCCAAGTGGTGTCCCTCGCTGACCGGCTGGGCGCTCCGGTCTTCACCGAATCGGGTACGACCCACGGCCGGCTCGGCTTTCCCGCCGACCACGACCTGTACGGCCAGGCGCTGCCGCTTTGGGCGCCGGAGGTCCGCGACCGTCTGGCCGAGTTCGACGTGATTCTCGTCGTCGGGATGGACCTGCTGCGGCTCTACGTCTATTTCGAGCCGGCCCGGGCGATTCCCGAGCATGTTCGCCTGATCCACCTCGATCAAGACGCCTGGCAGATCGGCAAGAATTACCCGACCGAGGTCGGCCTGATCAGCGATCCCCAAGCCGGCCTGACCGAACTTGAAAACCTGCTGGCGGCAACCATGACCGGCGAAGCCGCCCAAGCGGCAGCTCGTCGCGGCCACGCGCGGCGGGCGGCACGCCGCGCGCGGCGGCAAGAGCTGAGGGAGCGTGCCGAGAAAGAGGCCGGCCAACGCCCCCTGACACCGCTGGGCTTCATGTCGGCGCTGGCGAGGATCCTCCCCGACGACGTGGCGGTCATCGAAGAGGCGGTGACGACGACCAACACCTACTTCGAGCGACTGGGCGTTTTGCGGAACACGACGGGCTATTTTGCCCACCGGGGCTGGGCCCTGGGGTGGGGGCTGGGTTGCGCTTTAGGCGTCAAGCTCGCCTGGCCGCAGCGCCCCGTGTTGGCCTTGCTGGGTGAAGGAGCGGCCATGTACGGCATCCAAGGTCTCTGGACCGCCGCCCGATACCGCATTCCCGTGACGTTCGTTGTGCCCAACAACGCCCAATACCAGATTTTGAAGGTCGGCGCCAAACAGCTTCAGTTGCCCACGGCTCTGCGGGACGAGATGCAGGGCTGCGACCTCAACCAGCCCGAAATCGACCTCGTCGGACTGGCCCGATCGCTGGGCGTGGAGGCGCATCGGATCACCGAGCCGGACGAACTCGCGGACCGCGTTGCCGAATCGCTCGCGGGCGACACGCCGCGGTTGTTCGACGTCCCCATCCAGCGCACGGCCCCGGGGACGCTGAGCTACTAACCGAGCGACCAGACAAGCACCCCTCCGACCATCCAGCAACAAATCTGTACGGCGGCGGCATTCTGTGCTTCAATAAGGGTCCCGCCTGAATTCTCCCTCCATAAACGGGCCCGGAGCACGGTTGATGTCGTCATCGCGACGCGAGATTTTGGATACGACGCGCCTTTCACGCCGCGGCGCTCTTCAGATCGGCGCGTCGGGGACGCTGGGCGTTGGGCTCTCTGACCTGTTTGCCGGTCGGGCACGGGCCGCCGCTTCGCCGACCGGGGGGGCGCGCCGCCCCAAATCGGTCATCATCGTGTTTCTTACCGGCGCCGCGAGCCACCACGATACGTTCGACATGAAGCCGGAGGCCCCGGCTGAGGTGCGCGGCGAGTTTCGAGCGATCGACACGTCGGTTGCGGGAATCCAGATCTGCGAGCACCTGCCGCAGCTCGCGGCCAGGGCCCACCAGTTTGCCCTGGTGCGGTCGATGACGCACGGCGACAACAACCACCTGATGTCGACGCACCACCTGCTTACCGGGCACTTTCAGCCGGGCGCGTTTTTCGACAAGATCGCTTCTCGTGACGACTGGCCCTCGTACGCCGGGGCCTGCGACTACTTCAAACCGCGGCGCGACGGCGTGCCCACCGGCGTCAACCTGCCCACCTTCCTCTTCGACGGCCGTCTCACCTGGCCGGGCCAGCACGCCGGCTTTCTCGGTCCTCGGCACGACCCCTGGCAGATCACGGGCGACCCGAACAGGGCCGACTTCCGCGTCGACGCCCTGCAGCTTGCGCAGGGCATCGAAATCGGCCGGCTCGAATCTCGCCAGTCGCTTTTGACGGAGTTGAACGAACGTCGCGACGCCCTGACCGAGGCGGCCGAGTGCCGGCGTCTTTCAGACGAGCAGCGGCTGGCGTTTTCGGTGCTCACCTCCAGCAAGTTGACGCGGGCCTTCGAACTCGACCGGGAGCCGGCCGAGGTGCGAGACCGGTACGGGCGGCACATGTACGGCCAGTCGCTCTTGCTCGCCCGCCGGCTGGTGCAGGTCGGGGTGCCGATCGTGCAGGCCAACATGGGAGGGGTGCAGAGTTGGGATCACCACCAGAACATCTTCCCGACGCTCAAGCGCATGCTGCCGCCGCTCGACCGAGGCGTGGCGGCGCTGCTCGACGACTTGAGCTCGCTGGGGCTGCTCGACGAGACGCTGGTCGTGATGTTCGGCGAGTTCGGCCGCACGCCGAAGATCAACACGCCGCCAGGAGGTAGTTCGCCCGGTCGCGACCATTGGGGTCCGTGCTTTAGTGCGCTCTTCGCCGGCGCGGGCGTGCGCGGCGGGCAGGTCTTGGGCAAGTCCGACAAGATCGGCGCCTACCCGCTTTCGGCTCCCTATTTGCCCGACGACCTGGGCGCCACCGTGCTGACGCTGCTTGGCATCGACCCGACCTGGGAGATTCGTGATCGCCAGGACCGCCCCTTCCAATTGAACCGCGGCACGGTGATGCAGCCGCTCTTTACAGGCGCCTAGCATACTTCCCTCTCCCTCCGGGAGAGGACTGGGGTGAGGGCAGGCAGCGCTCGTCAGTCGCTTAGCTCCGCCCGATCCGGTTCGCCTCTGAGCCGGTCGTATCGTGGCCACGTCGACTGACGCAGAAATTCCCGGCGGCCCGCTCGCGGAAGGACACACAGGGAAACCAAAGCGGACGAAACTCTAACGCCTTCGCACGAGGCCTCGTTGCGGCGACTCGCGTACGATCGCGTACGGCTCGTGTTGGTCGAATACCGTATCCCAATCGACCGCGTCTACATGCCAAACTTCCTCCCCTTGATAACGTCCGCGAAACTCGACGATGTTCATGCGGGCCAGTGCATAACGCCATTGGCTATCGTCCCCGTCCGTCGCTTCGAGCAGAAGATATGCCTCCGGGTCCGTCGCCTCCGCGAACACGAACAGCCCGCCGTCCACGACCTTCGCCGATGCACAGGAATATCGGTAGATCGGCTGGGGCAGCAGCCGCATTTCGCCCGTTAACTGCTCGGGATGGTTTCGCTCCACCGTGAACCCGCGCGCGAGTTCACCCATCTGTCGCCGCCGCGCGGTGTTGGTTGTCGCGGGAGTCGGTGCTCGCGGGACCGGTCGAAACACGACCCCCGCCGCCGGCGGATTCCAGAATTCCTTGCCGCCGCGGCACCCCGCAATGCCCGGCCGCGACAGCGCGTGCAACCCCGTGTCGAGTTTTCCCTCGCTACGAAAGTCGAAAATCGCACCCACGATCTCGGGCCGGCCTTGCCAGGTCCACACGAACACATTGCCATACACGTCGCCGCGAACGGGATTCGAATACCTCAGCAACGGCTCCGGCTTCAGCAGCAGCGGCGTTTTGTGATCGGCGTCGGCGAAGAACTCATACTTGCGAGCGAGTTCGAGGATCCGCTCGGCGGAATCCACCGGCTGGGTCGGTTGTTCTTCCGCCTCGGCGACCGGAATGACTACGGCGAGGATGGCCGCAAAGATCAGCAGCAACCGCGGAGACAACATCGTCCAAACCTCCACGAAGAACCTGTACCGTCAACATGGCAAACTAGAGACATTCTGTCTATTCTTACGCTGCGCGTCAACGACTTGTTGAGGGGCCGCGATCCGGTTACGTCGTCGGCACGATTGACCGCCCGCAGATAAACGGCCGCGAAGACGACACTTGTACGAGCGAACAACGCGGCGCGATTCATCGGCTCCCCCGGTCAGCCGCGCGAACTAATCGCAAGAACTGTCGGCTCGACCGTGGCATAGTCACCGACCCTGCGAGCCACCAGCAGATATGCCGTCGGCGGCGTCGAGAGGCAAGCCGACAACGGGTATAATGCGGCCCACAACGAGCGTACCTATGGAATGGACTTACGACTTTAATCCCCCCGGCAAGATCGTTTTTGGCTGGGGCCGGCGCGAGGAAGTCGGCAGGCTGGCCGGCGAACTGGGCAACCGCGCCTTTCTCGTTTGCGGGTCGCGGACGCTGGAAGCCAGCGGCGAGATCGACAAGCTCACGAAGTCGCTGGAGCAAGCGGGCGTCGGCGTTCGACGCTTGTTCGAGATCCGCCACGAGCCGCAGGTGGAAGACGTCGACCGTTGCACAGAGCGACTTCGAGCGCAAGAGGCAGGTCAGGGAGATCTGCTGCTGGCCATCGGCGGCGGGTCGGCGATCGACCTGGCCAAGGCCGCCGCGGCGATGATCACCAATCGGCAAAGCACAACCGTCGCCGACTACCTGGAGGGGGTCGGGCGAGGCTTGAAGCTGCTCGCGCCGCCCTTGCCGCTGCTGGCGATACCGACCACGGGCGGCACCGGCAGCGAAGCGACCAAGAACGCCGTGATTTCGTCGTACGACCCACCGTTCAAGAAGAGCCTGCGGCACGATCGGATGGTGCCGCGCGCCGTTCTGGTCGATCCGGAGCTGAGCGTGGGCGTGTCGCCGACGACCACCGCCTGGACCGGCATGGACGCCATCACCCAACTCATCGAAAGCTACGTATCGCGATTCGCCCGGCCGCTGCCGCGGTCGCTGGCCCTGGGAGCGATGCGGCCGGCCCTGACGGCTCTGCCCGAGGCGGTGCGCGACGGCAGCTCGCGCCCCGCGCGAGAGGCGATGGCCCACGCCGCCCTGGTGTCGGGCATGGCGCTGGCCCACTCCGGGCTGGGGCTGGCCCACGGCGTTGCCGCGGCGCTGGGCGTACACGGAAAAGTTCCGCACGGGCTGGCATGCGCCGTGATGTTGCCGGTTGCCCTGCGCGTGAATCGACCCGTCTGTGAGAAGGAGCTTGCCGAGTTGGCCCGCGGGGCCCTGGCGGGCAACTGGCAAACCGCTGCCGCGGCCGCCGACGCATTCCTGCGCGCGATCGACGAGCTGGCGGCCGCGGTCGGCGTGCCGAAGCGACTCTGCGAGCTGGGTATCCGCCGTGAGCAGCTACCCGATCTTGTCGTCAGCTCGCGGGGCAACAGCATGAACGGCAACCCCGTGCAATTGACCGACGGCGAACTGGGGCGGCTTTTGGAGGAGGTGTTGTGATTCTCGCGGCCGGACTGACGCCTGCCTGGCAACAAATTCTGCGTTTCGATTCGCTCGAGCTGGGCGAGGTCAACCGTGCACGGGAAGCGCACTGGTGCGCCTCTGGCAAGGTTTTTAATGTGGCCATTGCCCTGGCGCAGCTCGGCGCCGTATGCCGGATGATCAGTCCCATCGGCACGAACGTTCGTAGCGAGGTCGAGCGGGAGCTCTCCGCGCTGGGCGTTCACTCCCGGCTGGTCGTTTCCGACTCGCCGACGCGGGTGTGTACGACGCTCATCGAATCGGCCAGCGGCACGGTGACCGAGTTGGTCGAAAACGCCCGCCCGCTCGATGTGGCGGTCATCGATCGCGTGACCGAGTTGTTTGCCGTCGAGGCGGCGTCGGCAGGCGTGCTCGTGCTGACGGGCTCCTTGCCGGCCGGAACGCCGGCGAGCTTCTATCGCGACCTTCTGACTGGCTCGACGGGCAAAGTCGTGCTCGATGCGCGCGGGCCCGAGCTGCTGGCGGCGCTGGAGGCGCGGCCGTTTGTCGTCAAACCCAACCGCGAGGAGCTCGGCCACACGATGCACGAGCCGCTGACGGACGATGCCGCTCTGCTGGGGGCGATGCGGGAGCTTAACGCGCGCGGGGCCGAGTGGGTCGCCGTGACGGAAGGAAAACGGGCCGTCTGGGCAACGTCCGCCGAGGGCGTCTGGCGGTTGCGGCCGCTGCTGGTCGAGCCCGTCGTCAACCCGATCGGCTGCGGCGACTGTCTGGCCGCCGGACTCGCCTGGGGACTTTCGACCAACCGCGAGCTGCTGGAGAGCCTCGCGATCGGCATCGCCGCCGCGGCACAAAACGCCACCCAACTCTTGCCCGCTCGCATCAACGGCCCGCGGGCCATCGACGCCGCCCGCGGTGTGACCATCGAACGGGTGCAATAAGAAAAGCAACCCTCTCCCTTCGGCCTTCGCGAGAGGCCAGGGTGAGGGCGTGTTGCGGCGAAAGTCGGTTAGCCGTGGAGCGCGCTTCGACGGACGCGGGTGGTTCTGCTTGAGTAAGATGCTCACCCCAGGCCCCTCGCTCCAGAGGGCCCGCGCAGAGCGGACGCCGAGGCCCCGACCTCACGACGCAACGAGAGGTCTAGGGCGCCGCATCGGTTTGCTGTCGCCGCGTCGAAGGGCTATGTTGATGATCCGGCAACCGGAGCATTGCCGCACTGTCCAAGATCCTTCTGGTGGAGGCCCGCCCGATGTGCCCGCTGCCCAAAGCGACTCGCCGCGAATTCCTTCGTAAATCGGCAGCCGCCGGCGCCGTTCTCGCCGCGCCGACCATCGTGCCGGCCCGTGCCTTAGGACGAGCCAAGTCCACCGCGCCGAGCGAAACGATCACGCTGGGTGTCATCGGCATCGGCCCGCGATGCACTTACGATCTCAAGGCCATGCTTGGCCTGTCGGACATCCGCTGCCTGGCGATCGCCGACGTGCAGGCGAGCCGCCGCGACGCCGGCAAGACGCTCGTCGACACTCACTACGGCAACCAGGACTGCAAACTGTATCGCGACTTTCGCGAACTGCTCGACCGCAAAGACATCGACGCGGTGTTGATCGCGACGGGCGACCGCTGGCACGCGCCAGCCTCGATGCTGGCTGCCGAGGCGGGCAAGGACGTCTACAGCGAAAAACCGTGCGGTTTGACGATCGGCCTCTGCCAGCAACTCGCCGACACCCTTGACCGCACCGGACGCGTGTTTCAGGCCGGCACCCAGCGGCGGAGCGTTCCCAATTTCCAGCAGGCCATCGAGCTGGCCCACAGCGGAAAACTCGGCAAGATCCACACGCTTTACGCCTCGGTCTACACGCCCGCGCTGGACAACGCCTGGCTGGCCGGAGAACCGATGCCGTCTCGCGACGTAGTCGACTGGAATTTGTGGCTCGGCCCCGCGCCCTGGCGGCCCTACAACAGCCAGTACGTGTCGGGCAAGTGGCGCGGCTATTGGGACTTCGATTCGGGAGCGAAGCTGCTCGACTGGGGCGCGCACACGGTCGACCTCTGCCAGTGGGCCAACAAGGCCGACGATACCACGCCCATCGAATTCCAGCCCAACGAAAACAACATCACGGCCCTCTATGCCAACGGCGTGAAGCTTGTGCTCGATTTTTTGAAGACTCCCTTTGGCGAACGTCCGGGCTGGGTCCAGCATCTGGGCACGTGCCCGGTGCGGTTTGTCGGTGACGAAGGTTGGGTCGAAACGGGCGACAGCGGCGAGATCGAAGTCTCGTCGGCGGCACTGAAGGCCGAAGTCGACAAGCCGGGCAAGAAGGTGGCCGGCCTGGACGTTTCGGCCCACGCCCGCAACTTTTTCGACTGCATTCGCTCCCGGGACGAGACTGCCGCCAACGCCCACGTGATGCGGCGGTCGCACATCTCTTGTCACGCCGCCGCGATGTCTTGGATTTTGAAGCGGCCGCTGAAGTTCGACCCGGTCAAGGAAGAGTTCGTCGACGACGACGAGGCGAACCGGCTGCGCTCGCGCCCCGCACGGGAGTGGAGCACGTGACGACCGATCCTCGCCTTGCCTCACCTCGCACCGCCGCCGATCGGACTGCAACGGTGCGGCCCGTCGCCGAGAGCGAAGCGACCGGTCGCGTCGCCGAGATTTTTGCCGACATTCGCCAGACGAAGAACATCGACTTCGTCCCCAACCTGTGGCGCACGTTGGCGACCAATCCGACGCAGCTTGAAGTCGTCTGGAACGCCCTCAAGACGCTGATGCACCCCGAGGCGGTCCGCCGCCAGCTGGCCCTTGACGCCAGAACGCGGGAGATCGTCGCCCTGGCCGTGTCGGCGACGAACGGTTGCGCCTACTGTGTTAACTCCCACACCGCGGCGCTGCAAAAGCTGGGTCTGTCAACGGAAGCCCTGGGCGAGGTGCTCGCGATCGTCGGCCTGTTCAACATGACGAACAAGCTTGCCGACGGCTACCAGATCGAGCCCGACGTGCTGCCGAAGCTGGACCCCGGGGACTAAAGGCCGTGGGTCGTTTATGCCGTCGCTAGAAGGCGATCGTGAGGCCGTGGTTTCTGGCGCATCGAAGCCGCGTTCCCCTTCAAGGGCTATTCTGCATTTCGGGCAATACCAGGGAGCGGGCGTTTTGACGGGCTTCGGGCTCCGCTTGTGGCACTTGGCGCAGCGGTATCGATTGCCCTTAACCGCCGTCTTGGGGCGCGACTTCTTACCGGTCCTGAGAATGTTTCTGTCCATCAGCAGTCCTCATTCTTGCGGCCAATTCTGATACGTGCGCTCGCATTTCGTCCGCCGGCAAATGAGCCTTCTGGCCGTGGCCCGGCAGCACCCACTCGAAACGATAATCGGCGAGCCTCCTTATCGACTCAGCCTGCTGCGGCCAGGAGTACCAGCAGTAGTCCTCCGAGGCGGCCAGCCGCTGCTCGTCGCGGTCCCAATCCAGATGATCGCCAGTGAAAAGGAAGCGGTCCTGAAGAAGCAGCACGCAGTGTCCCTTGCTGTGGCCCGGCGTCCAGACGACGTGAAAACGGGGAAGCACATCCCAGGGCCCCTCGCCGTCGAGG
Organism: Pirellulales bacterium; assembly: GCA_035550375.1. Taxonomy (GTDB): domain Bacteria; phylum Planctomycetota; class Planctomycetia; order Pirellulales; family JAICIG01; genus DASSFG01. The sequence goes on from DASZPH010000071.1 coordinate 55,178, forward strand.
ACGATCTCCGCACCCGGTTGCGACGACAATTCGTCTCGATGAATGACGCGCCGGCTCGCGAAATGTTCGGCATAGCGCTCGGCATCGGCCACGTCGTCTCGATGCGTCAAGAAGATGTAGCTCACGCCCCCAAGCGTCTCCAAACGCCGCACAAGGGGCGACACGAATCTCGGCGAGTCGATCAGCCAATTTCCCGCCGCGTGGCGGATGAAATAACTGTTTCCGCCGTAAGACTTGGGCGAGTTGTAGCCGCAGTAGAAGACCGGTTCCTCGACGACCAACGGAAAGTCGGACATAACGTCCTTCACGTCGTCGCCGGCCAGGCACCCGATCGACCCGGTCGGGCAGGCGAGCATGGCGGCAAGCGCGCCTCGCCGCTCGGAAGTCGAAATCGGCTGAGCCTTCACGAACGACGTTTCGGCCGCCTCGCCAAAGACGGCCGGAGCGATCTGCCGGCAGGCATCGCAGTCGATGCAGGTCGAATCGACAAAGAAGTCGCCCGCAACGTTCTCCGGCACTCGTTTCCTCGGGTTTGCCACAACGGAGCCTCCGTGTCCCATTCTACCGCCGTGGGACACCCTCGGCCGAGCAGGCATGGCTCCGCCGGCAGAAGTAGCAGACACGCTCCCGGTTAAAGTTAAACGATGAGGCGCGTCGAACCTGAAACTTCCGAAACGCACACGGTGCTGCGTTAGGGGAAACACCTGCCGAAGGCCAAAAGCAACTTCGGCGACCCGTGGATCCGTATGCGACGGCGCAACAGCGCCCAGAGCAAGCTGCGTTCTTTCGCCAGAAAGCCGAGCCAGGTTTGGCTGTCGGCGGTAACGCGCAAGTCGGGCGCGCCTTGGTGCCCGTCCTGGACCTGCAGGGTGCCGTCGCGGATGACCACCGTCGCTTGCTTGGGCTCCCTGCCGGTGAACGTGAAGTGGTAGACGGAGTTTAAGGCGGCCGCCTTGCCCGGCTGGAACGTCAGGCGCAGGCCGGCCAGGAAACGCCGGATGGACCGGGGCCGCAACCCGTTGCTGACCCGCTTGATCGTTTTGTGGGGAAAGTGGCGAGTCACGTGGTCTTCGGCGTCGGAGCCGGGGACGACGTAAATCGTCTCCTCTTTGGCTTGCAGCGGCCTGACGGTCTGGCGGAGATGCCCGGCCTTGTCGGTCAGGTAGGGGCCGATCACATCCTCGCCAGCCGGGCAGACCGACAGGCAGTAAGCCGCCTTGTAGTTGGGACCGAAAGAGAGGCTCTGCCACATCGAGGCCGACTCCGAATCGGCGACCTTCTCGCGGTACTCAAGCGCGTTTTTGCTGTCCGCGATCTGCTCGATCCAGTCGGTGAATCCGCTCATGAACTCCCGATAGTTGTGCGTGTAGCAGGCCGCGAAGTTGAAATCGCCGTCCGGCGAGATCGCGCCCACGGGACAGGCCGCGACGCAAAGCTTGCACTCCAGGCAGGGGTTGTAAGAGACCGGCTCGTCGTAAGCGGTTGCCTCGGCGCCGATGAGCACGGTTCCCAGCAGGATGAAGTTGCCGAATTTGGGGTGGATGACGTTGCGGTGAACGCCCATCTGGCCAAGCCCCGCAGCAACCGCCACGGGCTTGTGTCCCACGACCCAGATTTTGCCCTCCGAGAAACGATCCATCTCCATCGGAAAGCCCATCGCCGGGTTCATCGCCCGCACCCCCTGCCTTTCCAGCGTTGCGACGACCTTGCGGGCGACCTCGTTGACGTGGTCGCCCGTGTGATGGAATTCGAGGTTGGCGACCGATCGGGCCGGACTCCGGATCGGCTCGCGGTTCATGCGGCAGACGAAACTGAGCAGCGTCTTCGCGGGCGGGAAGGCGCGCAGGATATCTTCGCGTTGGTCGTCGAGCGCCGGGCGATCGATCTCGACGAGACCGGCGTCGTCCGCCCCGCAATCGAGGCAGAGCTGCCGCAACCATTCGGCGTCGAGAATCTTGGGTGCGGTCAGCGGGTGGGCATTTTGCCGGAATTGACGCACGGTCGGATGTTCGGCGAGTTTCATCTCCAAAAACCTCCGTAATTTTGTATATGCAAATACATGGCCAAAAAAAACCGATCAACCGGCGGCTTGTGCCCCACGAAGTTTCCCCGCGGCTTTGTCGAGCAAGGCGCTTCCTTGTTCCCCCAACAGGTCGGCGGCCTGACGCTGGGCCTTCTCCCAGGCGGGAAACGCCTTGTCGATCAGTCGTTTCCCCTGGGGCGTCAACCGAAAGGGCTGGGCGCGGGCGTCCTCCTCGGGCACGACTTCCAGCCAGCCGTTGGCCCGCATGCGTTCGACGTTGCGGCTCAGCGTGGACGTGTCGAGCTGCAGAATGTCGCAGACCTGGGCGGGTCGGGCGAGACCGAGCTTGGCGGTCACGACCAGGATGTTTAATTGGCTGACTTTTAAGCCCAAAGGGCGCAGGGCGTCGTCGTAGAAGTTGGTGACCACCCGGTTCAGCGACCGTAGGCGCACGGCGATACAGTTGCGGGCGATGGTGTCGATGTTGGGGTTCGTCGCTTTGTCCATCACGTGTTCTCTTCCTCAGACGCCAAGTTTATTGTATATGCAAATAAATGTCAAGGCAAGCTGGCGATCAAATGGAAATCGTTCTTGCGCGGCCAGGATTTCCGCCAACCGTTCACTTCTTGTCGGCGATCGGCGTATCCTGCGCGGCGGGTAAAACTCCCTTTCCACCTTCGGTGCCCACCGCATCGATGTCCTCCTCGCCGCTCATGGAGATGGTCCGAATGTCGGGGCTGTCGAGATCGAAGGCTTTCATGTCAACCATGCGGATGCGGCTGTTTTCGTAGGTTCGGAAGTAGTAGCGCCGATTTTTCAAATCGGCCGCGCTGGTCCAGAGCGTGTAGTCGTATGCTTCCTGGCCCTTTTCGGTCCCCTCCACGGCCCCCTTGGGAATGTCGAACAAATTGAGAAGGTGGAAGGCTTGCAGGACACCCTCTTTCGCGCTTTCGACCGGCACCGCGTTTTTCGAGAAGGCCACGGCCCGGACAAAACGGGACGGGGGCGTGAAATCGCCAGGCAGACCGAGCATGCCGCTGCCTTGACCGAACGCCTTGATCTGCTTGCCGGCGAGGTCAACCCGCTCGACGTTCTTCGCAGACAGCGTGACGTAGTTGCTGAGATTGGTCATGTGCCAGTCGAAGGTCGGTGCATTCGTCATCACTCCGAACGGGTTGGCGTGGATCTGGAGCTCGCCGCCGACGTATTCCAGAACCGCGCTGCTTCCGCCGGCTTCGGTGATGATGAAATGGACGCCCGGTACAAACCCCAAGTCCTGCAGCACGACTTCGCCCACCAGCACGCGGTCGGCGGCAGTAACGGCTTCTTTCACGTTGGAACAGGTCGAGAGCAGGTACGAACCGAGCTCCCAGGGAGCGAGCACCCGGTCGGCTTCGTCCGATTCGACCTCCTGATACTCAGCAAAGCCCGGAAAGTAGAACAACCCGACGGAAAGCCCCCGTTCGTTGAGGCCGTCGACGACGAGGGGCATATCGAACGCGTTGATTCCCACCATTGCGTATTTCGAAGTCCAGCGCAGGCCGGGCAGGTTGCCTGGCGCCGAGCCGACGTATTCGTGGTCTCGCGGCACGACGATCAGGTTTGACTTCAGGTCTGTGGCAAATTCGAGCGTGCGGGCGAAAATCACCGACCCGTCTCTGGGCTTGATGGTGATGCCGGTGCAGGCTGGGGCCGTCGTTGGCCCGGAGGTGACCAGAAAGAGAAACCCGAAAATCGCAGTCACTTGAGAAGAAGCTTTCACGGCTGGTTCTCCAGAAGGCGGTGGGGTGCCTTTAGTTAATCAAGGGTACGTCGGGTTTCGGGCCGGGTAGCCCTCCCGTACCCGTTCATCCGTCACATGTCTTAAACATGGTCGTTCCCGTTGAAGAGCGGGTATTTGCCTTCCCCGTTTGGAGGTGTTACTCTCGTCGTTGGCGCGTGGCGGGAGACACCAAAATCCTTCCCGCATGTCGGTTGGATGTCGGCTTCCGGGAGGGGGCGAGACGGTGCCTATCACGGTTGTCTGCGGCCATTGTCAGGCCAGCTTCAACGCCAAGAATGCCGACGCGGGAAAGCGGGGCAAATGCCCCCACTGCCGCGGCGAGGTGGTTGTTCCTTTGCCGCAGGCCATCGTGGTCTCCTCGCCGGTCGCGTCCGCCGGCGCTGCGAATGCCAGGCTTGCTCCCGCTCGCCGGGTCGCAAGCCCGCCGCCGGCCGTCCGGCAGACGAGGCCGTCGCCAACCGTTGAAGCGATTTCCGTGCATCCCGCGCAATCGATTCTCGACGGCTTTCGCGGGTCGATCGAGCCGGTCTCGGTTGCAGCGGGCTACAAGCTCGGCATCGCGCTCGTCGTCGCCTTCATGTTGCTCTTGCCGGTCTTTTACGTGGCCCTGATCGGCTTGATCTGCCTGCTGCTCGGTTGGCACGCCGTGCAAGACACGGGCCTGCTGCAGGTCGGGCACGGCCGGGCCGCGGTCGTGCCGGCGGTCGCCTACGTGGCGCCCCTGCTGGCCGGCGCGATCCTGGTGTTCTTCATGTTCAAGCCGTTGTTCGCCAGACCCGTCAGGCGCGGTAAGCCGCGTTCTTTGAACCGCGAGCAGGAGCCTCTGCTGTTTGCGTTCGTCGATCGTGTTTGCGCCGCGGTCAGAGCACCGCGGCCGTCCCGAATCGACGTCGACTGCGACGTCAACGCCTCGGCCAGCTTCCGCCGCGGCGTCCTGAGCATGCTGGGCAACGACCTGGTGCTGACGATCGGTTTGCCGCTCGTCGCGGGCCTCAACTCGCGTCAGTTCGCCGGGGTGCTGGCCCACGAATTCGGCCATTTCAGCCAGGGGGCGGGCATGCGGCTGAGCTACCTCGTGCGGAGCGTCAGCCTCTGGCTGACCCGGGTCGTTTACGAGCGCGACGCCTGGGACGCGCGGCTGATCGTCTGGTCGCGCAGTCTCGACCTCCGCCTGGCGATCATCCTGTACCTGGCCCGGTTCTTCGTCTGGCTGACGCGCAAGATACTTTGGGCGCTGATGATGCTCGGCCACCTCATCAGCGGTTTTCTCATGCGGCAGATGGAGTTCGACGCCGACTGCTACGAGGCTCGGCTGGCGGGGAGCGATGCCTTCGAGTCAACGATGCGCCGCCTCGTCCTGCTCGGGGCCGCCACGCAAGGCGCTTACGCCGACCTGGCTGACTTTGCCGCCGAGGGGCGTTTGAGCGACGACCTGCCATGGCTGATCGTGGCCAACGCGGAGCAGATCACCCCCAAAGGGCTCGCCATGCTCGAGCGCCAGATCGACGAGGAGGAAGCGGGCCTGTTCGCCTCGCACCCCCCTTCGCGCGACCGCATCGCGCGGATGCGGGCGGAACAGGCTCCCGGCATCTTTCACGTCGAGCGGCCCGCCGCCACGCTCTTCAGCGACTTCGTGGCCCTTTCGCGGACGTGCACCTTCGACCTCTATCGTGCTGTCTTCGGCAAACAGTTCAAACTCACCGACATGCACCCGGTTGAGCAGCTTCTGGCCAGGCAGGAGCAAACGTTCGACGATCTCAAGTCGCTCAATCGCTATTTCCAGGGGACGTTCAACGTGCTGCGTCCGCTGCGTCTACCGGCCACGCCGCTCGTAGAAGGGCCGCGCCCGTCCGAGTTGGCCGACCGGCTCAAGCAGGCTCGCCAGGCAACGCTCGAACACCTCCCTCAGTACAAGGCGGCCTTCCACGATTACGACCAGGCCGACACCGATTGGTTGGAGGCCGAAGCGGCCGACGCGCTGCTCACCGCCCATATCCGGGTCAAGCCCGACGACTTCAAGCAGCGGCTCGTGGATCCAAGGGCGGTGATAGCCGCCCGCGTGTCGGCGCGAGGGCGGCTGGAACAGATTTCGCCGCGGCTGGTGCCGCTCGAGCAGTTGGCGGTGCGCCGGCTGGCGGCCGCACTCGATCTGGCGCACGTCGACAAGGTCGCCGCAAGAATCCCGGAGTCTGAAGAGCGCATCGCGGAGAGCGGGCGGCTTCGCGCGGCGGTAAGTGTCGTGGGCAGCCAGGTAGGCGGCTGGCTTGCCCTGCGTAACCGGATGGCGGTGCTCAGCAAGCTGCTCTCGAGGCTCGAGGGACAGCGAGATAACGCCACGCTTCTCGGTTCGTTGGAGAAGAACATGAGCCTGCTGGTGCGTCAGATTCGCGATCTGCAGCACGAACTGTCGCGAGTACGATACCCGTTCGAGCACGCCACGAAGGAGCCGACCGTCGCCGAATTCCTCGTTCCGCAGCCTTTCAACGAACGCGACTGGTCGTCCATTTTGTCGGCCGGCAGCGCCGTGCTGGAAGGGTTTCCGCGCCTTTACGGTCGGATGTTCGGCAGACTGACCCTCCTGGCCGAAGAGGTTGAAGCGTTGTTGGGACTGGCGCGTCTGCCCGAGCCGCCTTCCGAAGCGAACGGACCCGGGTGAAACAACCAAGACAAGCGTGTGAACTTCGGAGCCCGAAGCCCGCAGGGGCTTGGTTCACTTGTTGAGAAAAAGCGACTATTCTGTGAACTCGATTCGGCTGCGGCAACTTCGCTGAAGGAGACGTTTCATGCCAATCGCCGTGCGCTGTCGATTGTGTGGCCGGCCCTACAATCTGGCGGACCGTTTTGCCGGCCAGGTCGTGCAGTGCAAGGAGTGCCAGGCCGTTATCCAAGTGCCGGCTGCCGGTCCGCTTGCGGCCCCGCGGCGTGGCGAGCCACAGTACGGCGTGCTACCCCTTGCTGAGCCGGTGGAGGCGCCAAAGCGGCCTTTGCCACCCCCACTGCCTGCCACCCCCGTGCCTGCGGCGCCGTGGCCCGCCCGGCCGACGCCCGGCTCTCCGTTGCTGGCCCCTCGTCGAAAGAAAAACAAAGTGCCCCTCATCCTGGCCGCGGTCGGATCGGCGGCGCTCGGCTTGGTCGTCTTGGTTGCGGCTGGCTTTGTGGTGATCGGCAAGCTCGCGCCAAGGGTGATCTCGTTCAGCGCCGGTACACCGCGGGGTATGCCCGTCACCTTCGCGGGCAGCCACCAGACATCGCCCAGCAACGCCAGGCAATTCGAGGAGCTGCTGCAGAAGTTCCTCGCCGCCTTGCAAGCCTTCAACGGCGCGTTGGCCAAGGTGGTCGACAGCCAGTCCGCCCGCCGCCAGGCCGACCAGGTCATGGCCAGGTACAACGACTTGACGCCATTACTCCGGCAGGTCACCGCGTTCGTGCCGCGCATTACTGCGGAAGAGGACCGACGGCTGGAAGCGATGTACGGGGCGCAACTGACGTCGGCCATCGAGCAGCTCAAGGTTCACGTCATGCGAATCCGCCAGATGCAGCACGCTGAGGTCGCATTTGGCGGCCGACTGCCCTTTGACGACCTCCACGATCGAATGGGCAGGTTGCATGGGGCAGGCATGGGATTCGGTCCGGGCGTCCCAGGGGCGTCGTTTCAGCCTCCGGCCTCACCCGCCATCCAGCCCCCGCGAGCCTCGATGTCCGGTTTCCAGCCGCCGATCGCCCGTCCCCCCTTGGCGCGGCCTCCGATAACGCGGCCCCCCATGACGCGCCCCCCGATGGTTGGCCCAACCGGCCCCCGCCACGCTCCTTTCAACCACGGGATGCGGGGCCCTGGAGCCATGCACGGGCGGGGCCGCTAAGAGCGCCTTGGACACTGGCGTGGCGGCCTGAGCGGCGACCTATCCGGGCGCCTTTTTATCGCAGGCGGCGTTGCCAACCCTGCCCTACTTGGCCCGCGAATACGAAGGCGGGGTCAAGAGCGCCCTTTTGTCGTTTGAGTCGGTCGGCGGCAGCAACTCCACCGTCGTGCGACGATAGACGACCGGTTCGTCGGACTGGGGCGACGCAACCCTCACGGGCCTGCGAGGCGTCATGGTCTGTGGCGCCCGTGGCCGTTCACTGGTTGCGGCGGCGCGGCCCGCCGCTGCCGAGGTACGGCGGCGCGACCTGGCCCCGCTCTGTGGCACCTCCGATTCGTCGGGCATGACCGGCGGCAGATCGTCCGGCATTTCCTGCAGCCGCGGAGGAGGGGGCGGTACCGTCTCGTTGCCGCCGGGCGGGGAGGTCGGTTGTACAACCTCGGTGCCCTCGATCATGGGAGGACACGAGGTGCACTCGGCCGGCCATTGCCGCCAGCAGGTGGAAAAATAGCCGCCGCAGGGACCGTTCGGAGTGCAGACGCACTTCGTCGGTTGCATGGCCGGGGGCGCGTGGCAACCCACAATCGCCAGCGCCAGCCATGCCAGGTACCCCGCACTTCTTTTTCCGATTCGCATAACATCCCCCCACGTGCCCCTCAGCATCAACGCTCGCTGCCGAAGCCGCGTCGCTGCTGCCAAGGATCTTGATCGCTTCTCATCACCGCCGCCCCAGGAGCACTAACCTGTCAGCACTAAATACCGCCGCCGAAGCCGCCAGTACCGCTGCTAAAGAACTTGATCGCCCTCACCGTATACGTGCCCATCAGCACGCCGCCGAACATCCGCTGAAACGGATTCACGAACTTGCTGATGGCGTTGTTGGTCGCCACGAGCGGGTCGTGGGCGATAAACAATCGATCGCCCGGCATGAGCTGATAGTTGGTGGCCGTTTCGCCCCGCTGGGCAAGGCCATGCCAGTCGACGGCCAGGATCTGATCGCAGCCGGCGCCGGCGGGCGCGGGCCGCGCGATCCAGATGCGCTTCGACGACACCTCCTGCATGCCTTGGATTTCGGCTAGGGCGTCGAGCACGGTGTCGTTGCCCGTGATGGGAAACTTGGCTACGGAATCGCCCAGCCCGGCGCCGTCGGTGATCACGTAGTAGAACTTGCTGTTGTAAGCGTAGATGTCGACCGCCACGCGCGGGCTTTCGAGAAACTGGCCGAGATGCGTCTCGATCGCCTGGCGGGCCTGCTGTTGCGTGAGCCCGGTCACAAAGACCTTTCCGTACGTGCCGAGCGTGACCTTGCCGTCGGGTCCGACCAGATGCTCGCCCGCGATCTGCTGCGCTCCGGCGCTTTGGGCCAGGCTGAGCTGTGTGGTCGGATCGGCCAAGAACTCGCGCAGCTTATTTTCGACGGCATGCGTGGCCTCGTGCATGTCGAGGCCGGCCACCTGCACCGAACCGTACGGCGGTCCAAGGTCGATGGTTCCGCCCGGCTCAACCACGAGTTGCCCTTCGATCGGGTGATCGGGCAACGCGCCGGGCACTTCGATCGCCAGCACGTCGAGGCTTTCGATGCGATAGGGCGACTTGGGCACGACCTTCAGCGCGTCGATCATCAGGATGTCGGGAGGCTCGATCACATAGTCGGGCATCGCGACCTTCGACAACTCGCGCGGCACGTTGGGCGGCGGGGGGGGAACTTTGGCCTCAAACTGGCTTCGGGGTGGCGCCCAATAGTGCCCCCCCAGCTTGCTCGAATGGCAGCCCGCTGCGATTAGCGACAACACCAACGCGGCGACGACCGCCCGTTTGCGACCTTCCCGGCATGCCCGTCCCATGTCCGAATGCCTCTGATGGGTCGAAGTCTCGATTGCCCCCAATGGCAGTCATCGGCCGGTAACGCTTATTCGCTTGCGGCCAGTTTTGCGAATCGTGAGGCTTGAACCGAGGAGACCTGCACTAGTGGACACTAGTGTCGAAGCGACGAGGAAAGGTGGGCAGAGTTTCCGGCCCGACAGAGGGCGAGCGCCGGATGGGCGGTCTTCTTTCGCGTTCAGCGCCCCGCGTCTCGGGAGGGGGCGCGTGCGGAATACGGTTAGCGCTTGAGCGGCGTTTCCGTGGCGGCGACCGCGGTGGAGCGAACATCGTCGAACGAGATTTCGCCGGTGGCACCGAACAACCCGATTGCGACGACCGCCATCCGTGCTGAGCGAGGAACGTTTAGCTTTCCCTGCTGCCGGGTCCAAGTCATGCTCCCCGACCAGTAACCGACCCCCGCCTGGCCGATCGGCGCGCGTTGTTCGTCGAAGAAGCTCACCAGTAACATGGCCTGATTATCGTCGGTGGGACCTGCCTTCACGTCGGCCGTGCGGACCCAGAGATCGATGTCAAGCCGGCTGACTTTGCGGCCGTCGACGCCTATGGCCTGCAAGGCCTGGCTGTGACGTCCAGGTATGGCGTTTTTGATCGTGAGACATTTTTGTCCAGACGGCGCCTTGCTGGTTTCGTCCACCTTGGCCTGCCGCACGTAATACCAGGCCTCGGGTTGATCGGCGAATCGCGACGGCTGCTCAAAGTCTCCGTTCACCAGAAGACGGCCAACCGCCGCTGGCGAGGGCGCGCTCGCGGCGCCGCCCGTCATGGGCACGAACATCGTTGGCTCCAGCGCCTCGGTCACCAGCCTGCCCTCGCGCTTTTGAAAAAGGTAAAGGGTTTGCTGGTAGCCTTTTCCGACGGGCACGATCATCCGGCCGCCCTCCTTGAGCTGGTCGATGAGCGCCCGGGGCACGTCTTCGGGAGAGCACGTGACGATGATCTTGTCAAAAGGCGCGTATTGGCCCCAGCCGGCATAGCCGTCGCCGGTCCGTGTATGAACGTTGTAGCAACCGAGCCGCCGAAGCGTCACCGCGGCCCGGCGCGCTAGCGGTTCGACAATTTCAATCGTGTAGACGTCTTTCACCAGCCGGCTGAGCACGGCCGCCTGGTAACCGCTTCCCGTGCCGATCTCGAGCACCTTGTCGGTTGGTTGCGGATCGAGCCGCTCGGTCATCGAGGCGACCATGAACGGCGGCGAAATCGTCTGCCGTTCGCCGATCGGCAGGCACATATCGAAATAGGCGTACTGTCGCTGGTCGGGCGTGACGAACTCGTGGCGGGGGACGGCGCGCATCGCCTCGATCACCCGGGCGTTTCTCACGCCGGACGCCACAACTTCTTCGTCGACCATCTTCTGCCGCCGCTGCCGCCAGGCGTCGTCGAACGCCTGCCCCAACACCGTTTGGGTCGCCAGGGCGGCCGTCGCCGCCAGAACGAGACGCGCCGAATGGTTCACCATGTCGGATCCTCGAGACGTGCCGGACCAAAGGCCTGTGCGGGGAGGAAGGTCCGAGAAAACCGGCCTTCCAAGACCCCTTGGGAGGAGGAGAATACTCGGCCGGCGGCCAACGGCCAACGTCAGTTGGAACCGACGTGCCGACGCCCGCCGGCCCCTGGGCCGAGTAGATCAAAGGGAAATCCTAGGAACTGAGCAGTTCTTGGCTGGCAGAGACTGCCGCGAGACGCATGCGGTCGAGGTCGTCGAGTATCTCGCGCAGTTTGTCCGGGTTATCTCGCTCCTGGAACATGAGCTCCGTCACGTGCTGCGAAGCATCGTTCCATTTGAGCCACATCTGCAGGACTTCCTTGCACCGCACATCCGCGCTCGTCGTAGATTCCAAGCCCGTCATACAGCTCTCCCCACCGCGATTCTATGGGCAACGCTGACTGCATACAACAAGTATGCCACGCGACCCGCGGAGCGATGCCGGAGGAGATAGCCGGCGCCGCGTAATTGCATTGGTGCGGCTTACGGCGCGCGCGGTTTCAACCAAGTAAACGAGACACTCGGCCGGAACGGCAGACTCGGCAGGAGGTCAGTGGCGCAGTCCGCAACGGCCAGCAAAGGTGAGAGACGGATTCGCTTCAGCGAGAATCCGGGAAGCGAGGCCGGGGGTGCGATCCTGACAATTGCACCATCGTTACGTCGACCTCAATCGTGACACCTTGTTCCATAAGTTCGACGGCGATGATCAATCGGCCTTTCCCGCGGTAGCCGACAACCGTCCCTTCCACGCCCCGGAACAGGCCTTGAAAAATGCGCACCCGGTCACCCTTGACGAATGACGACAGCATGGGACGTGGTAGCGAAAGACGACCATGCCAGAATCGACGAGGTGCAGAAGGGGCCGTGGGCAAGTCGGCCGTTGCGACTGGAAACAACGTCGACAGCTCGTTCGCAATGCGATTGGGCCACATCATGGGCACATTCTCCGGCCGTTCCGGCCTTGCACAAGCCCCACTTGGCGATCCCACGAGGCGCCGCCTTTGGGACGGAATCATGTTAGGCGCGCCTCCTCGCTCCATGAATACGCCAAAAAGATGAAAAAAGTTTTGACTTTAGTTAGCGCAGAAACACCATTGTGCAAAGCTGGTTCGTCACCTGGGCTTATCCACGGCTTGTGAGTAGTCAAACGGGCGCGAGCGAAGACGATGCCGCGGTTGCCGACTTAGGGAATGGGTCGGCATCAGGCAACCCTATGCGATTGCCGCTTCGGGCCTGTCCGAGAACCGGCGGCCAAGGGAGACGCCCACCACGGCGCCAATTCACGGATGGAATCCTACGCGGGCTGTCCGACGTCGTGGTTGACGCGCTGGAAATCTGCGGTTGTCTCGTAGAGAACGCCCTTCGGACGCGAGTGAGCAACCGTAACAAGAGCCTGGATCACTTCGCCGCTCTCGGCCTGGATGCGGATCGACAGGTTTTTCGCCCGAACCGGCTTGGAATGAAACAATTTGACGCCACCATCCGTAGCAGAGTGCAATAACACCCAGAAGGACCTCGACCGTGAACCCGCCGGGCGATCGAGTTCCACCGCAGATGCGACAATCGGCGGACAGGAAGACGTGCCGGATGGTTCAGGCGACAGTCGCCGGATTAGATCACAGAAGGTTGTGGGGCGTGGCGTCATTGCATGTCGTTGGGCCGGTAATGCCTCGCTCGCCACGGTGCGGGTCGGCACGGTACGGGCTTCGGCTGCGCATGAACGCGCGCGCCGGCGTAGCGGGCAACGAACCCTGCATGAGCCCGCGATCGAAAACGGGTCATTCCCTGACCTCATTCCAGAGGGCTTAGACCAGAACGCCTCTTTCTGACCGCCAGCGGCAACGATCAGGCCGCCAATTACTAAAACTATACCCCGCTTGGCGCAAGCTAGCAAGTGCGATCCAAAGCAGTCATGTTCCAAAAGTCCCATAAATCGTCGTCTTAGCTGCGATTATCGGAACCAATTCGATTCGTTGGGGTTTTAAAAGTGCTAGTTTTAGCTTGACCGGTCGGACACTTGCCACGGCCAGTCGAGCCGGCTACTATCTTTGGGTGGGGCATTGTTTACCCGTGTGACGATGGAGTCTGTCGAAAGGAACCTCAATGCCTATTCTGACCGCGGAAACGCAGTGCTTTCCTGCCGATCTGCTTAGTTCCCTGGTCGAGCTTCCGGCCGAGACAGTCGAGCTTCCGGCCGAGACAAAGGTCGACTCGGGGGCGGGAGATGCGTGTGGGGTTGGGGCTGGCTCCTCAGTCTGCAACGCCTCGGAACTCGTCAGCGACGTGAAGGATCGCAACTGGTGGGTGATGCACACGAAACCGCGCCAGGAGAAGAGTCTGGCTCGCGACCTGCTCGCTCGTGAAATACCATTTTATTTGCCCCAGGTGCACAAGACGTCCGTCGTTCGCGGCCGAAAGCAAACCTCTTACATCCCCCTGTTCAGCAGCTATGTCTTTGTTTTCGCCGACGAATTTGAGCGACACACGAGCATGACAACCAACCGAATCGCCCACCTGATACGCGTGGCCGACCCGCGGGAACTGACCCGTCAGCTATTTAGTATTTCGCGACTGGTTGCGGCCGGCGCGCCCCTGACCATCGAAAGCCGTTTGAAGGAGGGGGATCATGTGCGGGTCAAGGGGGGAGCGCTGGCGGGTGTGGAGGGAACGGTCGTAGCCCGTCGTCGTAAGTGCCGCCTGATCGTGGCCGTGAATCTGATTCAGCAAGGCGTCTCGATCGAAATCGACGACCATCTCCTAGAACCGCTCTAAGGTAGCCCGGCCGCCGTCCGACCCTGCCTTCGGCACGCCCGACTCCTCGGGCCAATTCGCCGCGCGTAATGCAGGTTGACAAAAGGACTTCGGCGTGAGTAGCATAAGCCCTTGAGGCTCGTCGTTTTCAAAGCGTTGGCGTTCTGCCCGAGCTTTGAAGTCCGAATCGGAACAGGTTGCTGCGCCGCCCTGTCGGCGCCGAAAACGCGCTCGCTCGCGCGGAAGGATCTATTCATGCACGCCAGTAACCCCAAGACGGTCGTCCCCTGCATCCTTTGGCGCCTTCTCTCCGCCACCTCGATCGCCCTGACGCTGGTTTCCGCCATCCCGGCCTTGGCCCAGGAGGTCGACGGCGATTTCGAAGGCGAAACCCAGTATCTCGATAAAGAGGGTAATCCTCGCGACATCAAAGAGCCGACCAGCCGCGACCGCAGGAAAGTGACAGACCTGTTTCCGGCCGGAAAAACGAGCAGCAAGGAAGAAGAGCAGGCGGTCGACGACTTGGCTCACTATTACATCAACGCGCTTACGCTCAAGAAGAACATCTCTGTTCTGGCCGAAAAGCGAAAGGAGCTGAAGAACAAGTACCTGGTGCCTTGCGGCCAGAAAAACCGCACGGTCACCGATCTCCACACGCGGCTTAACGAACTGACGCTGACGACCTGCCGCAAAGTGGCGGAGGATTCGAAGTATCCCCGTGCTATCCGCTACAACTGCATTCTGATGATCAGCGATCTGGACTCGGAGGAATACCAGCCGGGCGCTTCCAATTCGATGGTGCCCTGGCCGGCCGCAACGACGGCCCTGCTGGAGATCGCCCGAGACGACAAGCAGTACGTCGCCTTGAGACTCGGGGCCGTGATCGGCCTGAAGCGCCACGCCGGGCTCAGCGTCGCGGCTTCATTGCAGCCGCAACTTGCGGAAGGGTTGGTTGGCATCCTGGCCACGCCGATCGGCGACGACAGCAATCCGGACGGTCAGGTCTGGCTACGGCTGGCGGCCGCGGATGTGCTGGACATGGCGATCGAGAAGAAGATCCCGGTTGATGCGGCAAAATTCGCGGCGGCCTTGGTGGCGCGGATAGGCGACGAGCAAATGCCAAATTGGGCCCGCGCCCGATTGGCCGGCGGACTCGGCAAACTGAACGGTCGTAGCCTGCCGCCGGAGCAGGTGCCGCTGGCGGCTCGGTCGCTTGCCGGCATGATGCTCGCCATTTGTCAAACGAGCCCGTTCGCCGTCGACGCCGACGCGGAAGCCCAAAAAGAAACGAAGGAAGAGGCCGGCAAAAAGGGCTCGGACAACAAAAAGGACAAACCGGACCCGAAGAAAGACGACAAGCCCGAAGCGGCCGCCAACTCCGTGGCGGCTGAGCCGCCTAGTCCCGCCGTTCAAAAAGTGAACAGCGAGGAGATGATGTGGCAGCTCTCGCAAATTCGAGCGGCCCTCTACGGCAAGGAGGCGGCAACCTCAAAAGATAAAGCTGCCGATCCCGCGATCGGACTGCGAGCGGCCGCCGGAGACGATGCCACGAAGACGATGATCGACAAGATCGTCGCTCATATTGACGAGATCGTTCGCCTGCTCGCCGACGTGCCGGACGGCAAGGACGCTTCCAGCAAGCTGGCCGACAATTTGCGCGAGACCAGCGAAGACCTTGAAGGTATGCTCAGCGCGCCAGCGGCCCGCGAGGAAGAAGCTGCCCCGGCCGGCAAGCCGGTGGCCGCTACCGCCGTGGGAAACAAGCCGGCTGTCCCGTAACCAATCCTGTTGCAGCGGCCAGGAAAGGCCGGTTCACAATTCAACGTTCGCTTTTGGCAAAAGGATTTGCCGTCGTGCGCAACGAGTCCGTCGTACTGCATTTGGCCCTGGCCCTCTTGTTGCTGGCGGGTTGCAGCGAGTTGCGGTTGCGAAAGCTGACGCCCGACGATCAGGCGTCGTCGCTTGCCAAGGGACGTAACGACGGTTCCGAAGGAAACGAGAAACGCAACTCCCGCCGCGCGAAGCCCCGCCGTTCGCTCAATCTGCAAGGCGCCGGCGAAGCCCAGACAACCTCAAGGAACGACGGTTGGAACCCCGCCGCGGCGTCCGAGTCTCCTTTCGATCCGTCTGAGGGATACCGCTGGCGGCACTTCGAGCTGGAGGCGCTCGTTGCCCTACCTGCCGACGAACGGCCCGATCTGGTCGCTGCGCTTGAGGATCCCGACCCTGTCGTGGCCACCAACGCGGCCATCTGTCTGGCCCGTCTCGGCGACGACCGCGGTCGCGAGCTCTTAATCGACGCCGTCTGCGACGGCCAGTTTCGCTTGCCGATGCGCTGCGCGGCCGCCGAGGGGCTGGCCGAACTGCGAGAGCCTGCGACCCCGGCCGAGTTGAAACGCCTGATCGACCGTTACGGCGACTTCTCATCGCCGGCGTACTTGCCTGAAGTGCACGCCGAGTTGCTCTACGGCCTGGCGGCTCACGTCGACGCCGGGGTGGACGAACGGTTTGTCGCGGCCGTGAAGAGCCCTGCTGCCGGGGTCCGCCTGGCAGCGATCCGAAGCTGGACGCAGCCGGGCCGCGCCCCCTTGGCCGAAGAGGCTGCCGACCTCCGGACCGACCAGGACCCACGGGTTCGCGCGGCGGCTATCATGGCGATGGCTCGGCAGCACCATCCGTTGGCCCTCGACGCGGCCCGCGCGGCGGTGACCGATTATCGCCTGGAAGTTCGGTTGGCGGCCATCGCGGCACTGGGGGAGATCGGAGGTCCTGAGGCAAAGCGGGAACTGGAAAAACTCGAACGTGAACCGGAAATCATCCGGGCGGGCGCGATCACCGCCTTCGCGAAAATCGGCGACCGGGATCATGTGTGGGCCGGAGCCGAGAGCCCGTCGTGGCACGTGCGGCGCGCCGTCGCGGCCGCGCTGGTGCGATGGCCCGACGCCGGCGGCGTATTGCTCGCCCGGCGCCTACTCGTCGACCCCAGCATCGAGGTCGAGAAAGAGGTGCTCGCCACCTTGGCAGCCTGGCCCGTGGAGGTATCGGCGGACGTTCTGTTTGAAGCCATGGCCGGTAACGGCTATATGGCCCGCAAGGAGGCCGCAGCGCAACTTGCCAGGCACTGGCCCGCGGCGCGCGAGTTCACCCCCGACGCGCCCGCCGAGCGGCGGGCCGAAGTGCTGGCCCGGCTACGCACCCGGTGGGCAGACGAACATGGCGGGACGGCCACGCTTGCCGGTTCTGCGGAAGTCAAACCGTCTGCGGCGCCGCCGGAAGCCGCGCGTGTCGCGCGAGCGGCCCGGATACTCGACGACTTGCAACGCGGGCAGCCTGGTGGCGCCGAAACGGCGGCCGCTTTGCGAGAGTTGGCCGAGTTCGGACCCGACCTACCCACCGTGCTCGATCGAGTGGTCGACGAACGCAACGTTGTGTTGCCCGACGTCGTCTACCGTGAGGTGTTGCCGAAGTTGGGCGGAGCTTTCGACTACCTCGACCGCCTGCGATCCGACGACGTTCACCAGCGACGCCGGGCGGCAAACAGCTTGGCGACGCTTGCCGCGCGTGAGCCACTAGGCGGCCTGGCGTTGGCGCGGCTGAGCGAAATAGGTGTCGGCGAATCGGACACACCGGTCCTGGCCGCACTCTTCCAAGCCGTCGCTCACGATGGCCGCGAGCCGGCGGTCCGCCTGGCGTATGCCGGGCTGGGACACCGTTCGGCCGAGGTCCGACGGCTGGCGGCCGAGTACCTAGGAGCGCATCCGGCGCCGGAGCACGCGAAGGTGTTGCTGCCTGCGCTGCAAGACAAGAACTACGCCGTGGTGCTGGCCACCATCAAGGCGCTGGGACATCCCGGTCTGCTCGACGACACGCAACCTTTGGAGCGGCTGCTGATCGCCCACGACCCGCAGACTCGGCTGGCCGTGGCCGAAAGTCTGGTGATTTTAGGCGCCGACAGCGGTCCACGGGCTCTTGAACTTCTGGCGCACGACAGAGACATCAACACGCGGCGGGAGGCCGCGCAGATGATGGGGCGTCACGCCGACGGGCGCTACACCGAGACGTTGATCGCCCTGCTGGACGACACGCTGGGCGTGCGCACCGCTGCCCTGGCGAGCCTGCCCTTGGTGGCCGGTCGCGACGTGGCAGATCGGCCCGACGACCCGCCCACCGGCACGCTGGAGCGAGTCGGGCGGTGGAAACAATGGTGGCGGTCGCAAAGGACGCGGGTGGAGTAGCGGCGAGGTGTAAACCCCTGCTCATTTTTTAACGATTTCCTTGGCATTGGAACCGGGGTTTGATGTAAAATGACACCCGTACCGCGGCAGGTTCGTCGGGCGGTTTTTCGCGCTCGATTTGCCGTCACCCGATTTTTCAAGTCAGTCCGACAGGGTCTCGACCGAGGAGCCGTTTCCATGACGTCCCTTCAGCGTTGCCGGGGGCGAGTCGCCCGCATGATTGGTGCCGCCCTTCTTCTGTCAGCCGCCTCGACGGCGCAGGCCCAGTTCTTCCGCCAGGCGGTCGGCGGTATCTCGATCGATCCCAAGGGGGTGCTCGCCAACGCCCGTCACGACTCGAACGGCTTACGCCAGTTCTGGCTCGACCTGCTCAAGCCGGTGCCTGAGGATCTGGCACAGGACTCAAAGCTGCGCAAGATCTCGCTCAAGGGTCTGGCGGCTCTGCTCAACGGGCTCGAGGACAAAGCGGCTTTGCCGGACGAAGTGCGTTTCTTGGCCGGGTTGCAACGTGTGGAGTACGTGCTCGTCTATCCTGATCTGAACGACATCGTGCTCGTCGGTTTCGGCGAAGGATGGAAGGTCGACGATCGGGGCAACGTCGTGGGCGTGACGACGAAGCGCCCGGTGATGCAGATCGATGACCTGGTCGTGGCGCTGCGGATAGCCGGCGCGGCGCAGGGGCCGATTCAATGCTCCATCGATCCGACGAAAGAAGGTCTGGAGCGCATCGGGCAGATGGCCGGCAAATTCTTGGTGCCGAACCAGAACCCGCAGGTGATGGCGGCCGAGATGGAACAGGCGCTGGGGCCGCAGACGATCTCGTTTCAGAATGTGCCTCCGACCAGCCGCTTCGCTCACGTCCTGCTTGCCGCCGACTATCGCATGAAGCGGCTGGGGATGAACTTCGAGCCCTCGCACGTCAAAGGGCTGCCGAGTTATCTGCAGATGCTCAAGAACAACCCGCAAGCGGGCGCGGCCAACCTGCTGCCGCGCTGGTGGCTCACGACCAACTACGAGCCCCTGCTGGCCGACAAGGCCGGTCTAGCCTGGCAGCTTCGCGGGCAGGGGGTCAAGGCCATGACGGAAGACGACTTTGTGGGAACCGACGGCCAGCGAAAACAAACGGGCAAGGCGAGCCCGGTGGCCCAGAAATGGGCCGACCAGATGACGGCCAAGTACGATGAGCTGTCGCTCAAGGAGCCGATCTTCGGCGAGCTACGCAACTGTATGGACCTGGCGGTAGTGGCCTCGCTGATCTTCCAGGAGAACCTGGCCGCCAAGGCGGCCCTGGACCTGGGCGCCTTGATCGACCCGGCCGTCTATCCGATCGAGGAATTCAATCTACCCAAGCAGGTCGACACCAAGGTCAGCTACATCCACGCTTCGGGCAGTTACATCCTGAGCGCTTCGGGCGGCGTCGACATCGACTGCTGGGCCGACGCTCGCCGCAAGGAGACCGGCGATTTGGAGCCGGTCCGAGCGCAAGTCGCCGAAAGCCGCGGCAAGCTGTGGTGGTGGAACTGAGCGATTTGTAGGACTCCCGTCGCTCGTCGCACCGCTACGTCTCCATTCTTTCGCAACCCGTCTGATCGGAACGGATTAACGCGCCGCAGCCGGTCCTTCTCTTCGATCCGGGGGGATCGCTTCGTAGATCCCCGTCCCCTGCCACCCCCCTGCCGCGACGGCGTCCGTGGTATAAGATTCTCTAGTGGCTCGCACGCCCGAAGAGAATTAAGGAGTGATTATGGCCGACGGTTCCACGATTCGGCTCTCGATGCTCGCCGACGACATCGCGGCGCTCACGCTCGATGCGCCGGGCAAAGGAGCGAACGTTCTCTCCCAGTCGGTGCTCGACGAACTCGATCGGCACCTGAACGATCTTCAGTCCCGCAGCGACCTGGCGGGCGTCGTCATCCGTTCGGGCAAGCCGGGTATCTTCGTCGCCGGGGCCGACCTGCGGGAGTTCGCCGCGGCGAAAAACCCAACGCGCGAACAAACGGTGGGCGTCGCCAGCCGGGGGCGAAAGCTGTTCGCCAGACTCTCGAAATGCCCGTTCGTCACGGTGGCGGCCATCGACGGCGTTTGCGTCGGCGGCGGCGCGGAGTTGGCCATCTGGTGCGACCGGCGGATCATGACCACCAGCCCCAAGGCGCAATTCGGGTTTCCCGAGGTAAAGCTCGGCATCTTTCCCGGTTGGGGAGGGACCGTGCGGGCGCCCCGCATCGTCGGACTGGGCAACGCCGTCGAACTGGTCACAGGCGGAGAATCGATCGACGGTCAGGCGGCTCTGAAGATGGGGATCGTTTCGGATCTTGTCGCCAGCGAGCGGCTGGAAGCGGCCGCGATTGGACTGGTGCGTGCCGAGGCCAAAACCAAGGAGTACCTCGCCGACCGTGAGCGCTGGCACCGGCCGCTCGAAATAGACGAGACCGAGCTTGGATTCCTGGGCGCGACCGCGTCGGCCTACATCCAGTCGCAAACCAAAGGGCACTACCCTGCTCCCCTGGCCGCTTTGGAAGTGCTTCTTGGATCGGCCGGGCTCGACGCCGACGCCGCGGGCGACGCGGAGGCCGAAGCCTTCGCCAGCCTCTTCGGCACGCCCATCAATCGAGCCCTGATCAACGTCTTTTTCCTTAGTGATCGCAACAAGAAGGACACCGGCGTCGAAGGGAACATCACGCCGCGCCAGATTGGCTCGGTGGGCGTTTTCGGGGCCGGCATCATGGGGGCCGGCATTTCGGCCGCCGTGGTCAAGCGAGAGCTGCCCGTGACCCTGTCCGACGCCCTGCCGCAAGCGCTCGCTTCGGGCGTGCAAAAAATCCTGGAGGAGGTGTCGTACAACAAGCAGACCAAGGCGAGCGACGCGCACCGCATGCTCAAGTTCGCCCCCCTGGTGAACGCCACGACCGTCGACGCCGAATACGCGCGTTGCGACCTCGTCATCGAGGCCGTCGTGGAGAACCCCAAGGTCAAGGTGGAACTCTACCAGCGAATCGAGCCCCTCTTGGGCGAAAACACGATTCTGGCGAGCAACACGTCGGCCATTTCCATCGGGCGGCTGGCGGAGAAGCTGAAGCATCCGGACCGTTTTTGCGGCATCCATTTCTTCAACCCCGTGCGCAAAATGCCGCTGGTCGAGATCATCCGTGGACCGAAAACCAGCGACGAAACGGTCGCCACGGCGGTGGCCTTCGCCAAGGGGTTAGGCAAATCGCCGATCGTGGTTCACGACGGCCCCGGCTTCCTCGTGAACCGGCTGCTGCTGCCCTACATGAACGAGGCGCTGGAGTTGCTGCTCGACGGCGTCGAGATCAAGGCCATCGAATCGGCCTCCAAGAATTTCGGGATGCCGATGGGGCCGATCACGCTCTACGACGTGGTCGGAATCGACACAGCTTATTACGCCGGGCAGGTGATGCACGAGGCGTTTCCCGACCGGGTGGGCGAGTCGCCCCTCTTGGCCGCCATGGTCAAGGCAGGCCGGCTGGGGCAAAAGACGGGAGTCGGTTTCTTCGCCTACAAGGATAAGAAAGGGGGCCGCGGCGCGCCCGATCCAACGCTGGCTGAAGTGGTCAAGCCGCTCACGCGCGGCCAGACGCACCTCAGCGAACAGCAGATCATCGAGCGGCTCTTTCTGCCGATGGTGCTGGAGGCGACCCGCATCCTCGAAGAGCGCAAGGTGCGCGACCCGCGCGACGTCGATCTGGGCTTGATCTACGGCATCGGCTTTCCTCCCTTCAAAGGAGGCCTGCTCTTCTGGGCCGACACGATCGGTGCGGCGAAGATTTTGGAGATGCTCAAGCCGTATCAGGCGCTGGGCAAGCGATATCTGCCCACCCCCATGATCGAGCAGATGGCCAAAGACGGGCGCGGTTTTTATGACGTTTGATTCGCATCAACCAGGCTCGCATCTGACGTTACACACCCGTTCTGTACTCGAGGCGATTCCATGAAACGCGCGGTTGTCATCGACGGCGTGCGCACGGCGATTGGCCGAGCGCATAAAGAAAAGGGCGTTTTTCGCGACGTGCGCAGCGACGATCTGGCCGTCGCGGTGGTGCAGGCGATCGTCGAGCGCACGGGTGTCGACCCGGCCGAAGTCGAAGACCTCGTGCTGGGCAACACGCAACAGCAGGGCGAACAAGGGCTCAACGTCGCCCGCAGCGTGGCCCTCATGTCGAACCTGTCGCCGGCCACCGGAGGAACGACGATCAATCGGCTGTGCGGATCGAGCTTGCAAGCCCTCAACCAGGCGACCCACGCCATCATGGCCGGTTTCGAGGATGTGCAGATCGTCGGCGGTTTGGAGCACATGCACCATATCGCCATGGACGCCGGAATCGACCTCAATCCCAAGCTCTTCCACCGCACGTCGAAAGGCGCGCTGAACATGGGAGTGACGGCCGAGTTTCTGGCCCAGACGCAAGGCATCTCGCGTGAGGAACAGGACGCTTTCGCCATGCGCAGCCATCTGCGGGCAGCCGCCGCAACGGCCAAAGGGGAGTTTAAGAAAGAGATCATCCCGGTGTGGGGACGTAACGAGGTGGGCGAGCGCGTGCTCGTCGAAACCGATCAGTGCATCCGGCCCGATTGCAGCATGGAGGGGCTGGCGGCCTTGAAGCCCGCCTTCATGCCCGGCGTGGGCACGGTCACCGCCGGCAACAGTTCCCCGTTGAACGACGGCGCCGCCGCCCTGCTGGTGATGTCGCAAGAAAAAGCCGAAGAGCTGGGCCTCAAGCCGCTGGTGCGCGTGCTGGCCACGGCGGTGGTCGGCGTCGATCCGTGCGTGATGGGAACCGGCCCCGTGCCGGCGACGCAGAAAGCCCTTAAGCGGGCCAGCCTGACGCTCAAGGACATCGATCTGATCGAACTGAACGAAGCCTTCGCCGCCCAGGCGCTGGCCTGCATCCGCATGCTCGGCATGGACGAGGAGAAGGTCAACGTGCGCGGCGGAGCGATTGCCATCGGGCATCCGCTGGGAGCCAGCGGTGCGCGGATCGCCACGACGCTCATTCACAACATGGTCGACCGCGGCGCGACCCTCGGGCTGGCCACCATGTGCATCGGCGTCGGCCAGGGGATCGCGACGATTTTTGAGCGGGTGTAATCTCCTATACCGGCCCGGTTGTGCCACCGGCCGGCGTTCGCCGCGCGCGTCGGCTGGATCGTCGAGAGGAAGCTGCCTCGTCGCGCTTTTCCGTGAGTGCCCCAGCGAGTACAACCGAAGGGCGACCTTCTATCTCGCGGAGAAGCCAGCATGCCCGCCCACTACCGCCTTGCCCGTCGCGACCTGTTGAAAATCGGCGTTGTTGCCCTGGGCGGCCCGCCGGTTCAGGCCATGCTGTGCGCCGCCGAAACAGACGGCATGAGTTCGGCGCCGGCCAAGGCGTGTATCCTGCTCTATATGGACGGCGGCCCAAGCCATCTCGACTTGTGGGATCTCAAGCCGGAGGCGCCGGCCGAAATCCGCGGCCCCTACGCGCCGATTCCAACCACGGTGCCGGGGATCCAAGTTAGCGAACTGCTTCCGCTGACTGCCGGTCAGATGCACCATCTCGTCCAGATCCGGAGCGTGTGCCACCAGGAAACGGTCCACGATCCGGCGGTGTACCAAATGCTCACCGGCCGCAAGCACATCAGTTCGGCCGGAAACCTCAAGGTGGAAGAGACCGATTTTCCGCAGGCCGGCGCGGCGTTCGGGGCGGTCGATCGGCGGCCGGCCGACATGCCGAAAGTGATCCGGCTGCCGGAGACGATGAAGATGGAGGCCCGCACGCTGCCGGGCCAAAACGCCGGCTTTCTGGGGTCTTCCTACGATCCGTTCCCCGTCGAAGTGACGCGTGATCGGCCGACGGTCGTGAAGCCGTCGTTGGGCCTGTCCCCCGATCTTTCGCGAGAGCGGCTTTCGCGGGTCGGCTCGCTGGTCGACCGTTACAACCGGGAGTTGGGGCGGCTGGAAGCTTCGGCCCAGGTTGCACGGTTCGACGAGTATCAAAGGCAAGCCTTCGCGCTGTTGAGCCGGCCGAGCGTGCAGGCGGCCTTCGACATCGAGCGCGAGCCGGCCGAGGTCCACGAGCGATATGGCCGCGGCCGTCACGGGCAGTCGGTGCTTCTCGCCCGTCGGCTCGTCGAGGCGGGTGCGAGGTTTGTCACCGTCTACTGGGGCAAGGAAGAGCAGGACTGGGCGGACGGCGCGGGCCCGCGGCTGGCGAACAATCCCTGGGACACGCACCGCAATCATTTTCCGCTCGTCAAAGACAGCCTCGTGCCGCGCGCCGACCGCGCCCTCGCCGCGCTGGTGGCCGACCTGGCCGACCGCGGTTTGCTCGACGAGACGCTGGTGGTCTGGATGGGCGATTTCGGCCGCACTCCCAGAATCGACAAGAAGTACGCCAGCCGCGATCACTGGCCGTTCGCTTTCACCGTGCTGCTGGCCGGCGCGGGGCTGCCGGGCGGCACCGTCTACGGTGCCACCGACCGCCACGCTGCCCACGTGATCGACAGTCCCGTCAGCCCCGCGGATCTGACCGCCACGATCTTTCACGCGTTGGGCGTCAACCCGCGCAGCGAGATTCACGATCAACGCGGCGCGCCGCAGCCGATCTCTACGGGCCGCCCCCTGACGCGGCTGTGGGCATAGAGCGCGCGTTTGGTCGCGGACGTCGCCGCCGTCACACCGTCACCACGATCTTGCCGAATTGCTCGTTCGACTCCAGGTAGCGATGGGCCTGTGCGATCTGCTCCAGCGGGAACGTGCGGGCGATGATCGGCTTGAGGCTTCCCCTCGCCAGCCCTTCGTTGACGAATCGCTTGCCCCGCTCGCGCCGCGCACCGTCGGCCGTCAGCTCGGTCATTTTGTAGCCGCGAATCGTCAGGTCTTTGCCTAGCACGTCGAACAAGGGAAGCGGCGTTGGCTCGCTGCTGAGCGCGCCGTAAAGAAACAGCGTGCCGAAGTTCGCCATGGCCTTGGTCAGCTTTTCGACGGTCGGCCCGCCAACCGGGTCGAAGACGACCCTCGCCCCCTTCCCGCCGGTTATCGACAGGATCTCCTTAATCAAATCCTGTTCCTCGCTGGCGATCGCATAACGAGCGCCCGCGTCCAGCAGAGCCTGGCGTTTGGCCGAGCGGCGAGTCAGGGCTATGGGCGTGGCGCCGACCTCGTTCGCGATCTGAATTGCCGCCAGGCCGACGCTGCTTGAAGCGGCCGGGATGACGACCGCGTCGCCCTTGGTCAACGCCGCGATGTCGATCAGCGCGCCATACGCAGTCAGGTACTGCATCCACACGGCCGCCGCCTCAACCCACGTCAGGGACGGCGGATGGTGGGCGACCAAAGCCGCCGGAGCGTTGGCCCGGTCGGCGTAAAAGCCGTACTCGTTCAGGTTAAATCCCGGGATGACGCTCACCGCGTCGCCAACTCGAAAACCCTCGACGCCCGCTCCCACCGCGGCCACCGTTCCCGCCGCTTCATATCCGAGCGTGGCCGGGAAGCGAGGTGGGTAAATGTACTGCCCGCTGCGAAACATCGCCTCCGCACGGTTTAACCCTATGGCTTTGATTTCGATCTGGACCTCTCCTTTGCCGGGCGGAGGCACCTCCACCTGCTCGACCTTGAGAACCGCAGGGCCGCCAACCTCATGGAATCGAACGACTTTAGCCATGCTTTGTTTCTCCCGTGTAAAACGGCCTCGACGCCTCGACTCGATCTTGTTCGGCAAATCGCTCCCGCGACCCGCTACACTGAAAGCAATACCAGGCCAGCAGCCGGGCCTTACAAGGTGTGCGTTTTTTTGGCAGAGAATGGCAGAGAATGGCAGAGATTGGCAGAGATTGGCAAACAATGGCAGAGATTGGCAGACTTTGGCAGCCAATCGACTGATCCGGTGTTGGCATTCGGGCATGACCGCGGCCCTTCAACGGTTTCGCTATCATCTTCGCCGCATGGCTTTGATGCCGCCCGCGGGTAGGCGCGTTCGCCAGAATGCGGGTGGGCGAGGCGCGGATTATTCACCGGCCCGGCATAGACTTGCGCGCAGACTGCGCCGATAGGAACGCCGAAGGTGAGCGAGGGAAGTTGCGTCGTGCTCCTCGCTTACGC
>DASZPH010000073.1:0-17841 GCA_035550375.1 Pirellulales bacterium
GGCCTGCAGGGCTAGGTTCAGCCGCGTCAGGAGATCCGCGTTCTCGTCGGTGTGCAGCTCGCCGCACTTCAAAATTCGCTGCAACTTGTCGAGGCCGGACGGATTGAAGCTGACGTTCCGCCACCCGTCATCCGTTGCATACCCTCCTACCACGTTCGTCAAAGATCTAGTTACTGCGAATAATGGCCGCCGAATGGATCGGAGCGTTGGTTGCGTTGGCACATCAATCCAATACGTTATGCCTTTCAATAGGGTTCGTGGTGATCAGTTCCCGGAAATTGGGTGTATCCCGTGTTCACCAGCTCATGCACGCGCCGCAGCGCGTCATGGGCATCGCGGTTTGGCCGCTAGGCCTATTGCTCAGGTTACAGGTCGGCCTCGAAGATCACCCCGATGAAGTTGCGGCGGATGCGCGGGAAGCCCGGAAGATCTGCCGATGGACCTAACGGAAGGGTCAGTGCGGGTACAGAGATCTGCCCACGCTGCCTGCGATGGGTTGGGGTGGGTTGTTGCTGTAGGCAGGCGAGTCGATGATCGCTTTCTCGACTTGCGTCTCGGTCTCGCCATTGTCGAGGTCCGTGACATACGGCGCGGTGGGGGGCAAGGGTTGTACGCCCTGGAAATACCCGCCAAACAAGAAATCGACCAGGTCGACGTGCTTCTCGTGCGTGTCGTAGAACCGCGAAGCGATTTGTAGGCGCGTGTCGTTGGCTGGCGGAGACATCTGTCCGATCCAGTAGTTCAGCCCGTCGAGTTCGGCTGTACGCATTAAGACCCGTTGGTAGAGCAGGTTGATAAAGCCCTCGTTCGCGTCGCCTGCGTCGTCGAAGAATTCCTGTGAGGCAAGGATGTTCTCGACCACGTCGCGCGGGTCGCCCTTGGTTTGCCAATCGGTCACCCAGTAAGCTAGCCCGCCGGGATCGGTGTTGCGCCCCAGATACTGCTGGTAAAACTGGGTGACCAACGGATTGAGTCGCTCGGTGCTGTTAAAGATGCCCGTAGCCACCACGTCGAGCGGGAATCCTTGATCGAGCTGTCGGGTCCAGTACGCCAGGCCGCCGTCTTCCGCCGGACGGTGCAGGACCTGCTCGTAGAGCTTGTCGACCAGGCTGGCATTGTACGACAGCAAGGTGACCGTAACCGCGTTGCCTGCCGACGTTCCTTCGCTCACCTGGTAGGTAAACCGATCGATGCCCTGGAAGCTTGCTCCGGGCGAGTAGGTGAACGAGCCGTCGGTGTGCAAGCTAAGCGTGCCGTTGCTTGGCTGCGAGAGCACCTTCGCAGAAAGCATTTGCGGCTGGCCGTCGGCCGACGTATCGTTGGCCAGCACGCTGGTGGCGCCGGCGCCGCTGTAGGGGCCGGTTGGCCCTAGCACGAACGTATCGGGAATGGCCGTGGGCGCGGGCGGCCTGACGTTAACCGTCGTGGTGGCCTGCGCGTCCATGGGCGTCGGTTGCCGGTTGCCCGCCATGTCGATCGCCACACTAAAAAAGCCGTAGGTGTGTCCGTTCACGCCGGTGAACATGGCCGAGATCGCGGCGGTGTCGGTTTGAAAGGCGGTAAACGGGCCGCCGTTGTCGCTGACAAAGACGTCGTAGCCGGTGATGCCCGGTCCGCCGGCATCGCTGCCCGACCAACTAAGAGTAAAGGACACGGAGCTTTCGGTCGCGGGTAATGCGGCCACGCTGCTGGTGGGCAGAAACGTTATGACGGAAACCGTGGTCGTGGCCTGCGCGGCCGTGGGCGTTGTTTGCCGATGGGCGACGTTGTCGGTGGCCACGCTGTAAAAGCCGTAGGTGTGGCCGACGGTGCCGGTGAACGTGGCAGAGTTGGTGGTCGTCGCCGTCTTGAACGCCGTGAACGGCCCACCGTTATCGGAAACAAAAACATCGTAGAAGGCGATGCCCGAGCCGTTCGCATCGTCACTTCCCGACCAACTGACCATGAAGCTCGTTGGGCTCGAGCCAGGCAAAGTCGCTACTGAGCTCGTCGGACCGCCCACGTCGAGCGTGTTGGTAGCCGTGGGCGTGCTGATCGCCGCATTGGTGTCGAACACAATCGACGCCTGCTCGCTGATCGTCGTCCCGGTAGGCAGGCCGGTTTTCGGCTGCACGGTGTAGGTGAAGAAACCCTCGCCGTTGTGTGCGGCATCGTCGACAGGCAGGAAACCTGCGTTGATGCCGTCGGGCGGGAGCATCGTGGCGGGATCGAGCGACCGGAACTCGACGCTCACTGCGCCGGTAACTGGATTTTCGTCGAGCGTGATGGGCACGATCAAATCGACTCCGTCCGGACGCAGATCGATGGTCGTGCTGAAATGAGATAACCCAGCCGGCACGATGAACGTGTGCGAGCCGAAGCCGAAGCTGGTGAACTGAAAGCTGGTCGGGTCGAGATGGCTATCGAGCGTAATGTTGGCCCTGACGATCTGCGCGGCGGCGGTGGCCTTGGTAGGGTCGTTCTCGAAATCGACCTCATAGCTGAACGTGCTGGGCTGAATATAGCCCCGGTTACCGTAACCCGCAGGACCGACCAGATTATTGGGATCGTAGGCACCGGCGACACTAACGCTCGTCGCCCCGCCAGAGGTGCTCGAGGGAGGATCCGTCGGCGGCGGCGGAGGCGGCGTTGGAGATCCTGGTTGCGGCGCCGGCGGCGCCCCACCGACCTCCCCGACGTTACCGGGATAGGTGCAGGATGACATGTGCAGGAAACTGGTCGATGCGGGAGGAGCAGGCGATGCATCGGGCAAGTCCAAGGGACCACCCTGACCGGCCGTCGTCACTGCTGCTAACGGGCTAATTGACGAGCCTCCACAGTCGGGGCAGTCTGTCTCCAACGTTTGCAGCGCGTCGTGAAAGATATCGACAGCTTGCTTGTATTGGGCAAGTGCATTGAGGTAGTCGTGAAACGCGTTGACAGTGTCTTGCATTCCTGTCAAACTCTTCTCTAACGTCGAAGCCTGCTGCACCAGATCTAGGATCGTCTTGCGCTGTGAGTCAATTTGGTCCCTGGCCACGCCTTCGGCGGTACATTTAGCGAAATCGGCGACCAATACCGCGGCAATTACATTTGATTTATCCGGCTTTAGCACCGCTAAGTAGGTTACCTCGTAGGCTTTGTCACCGGCCGCGGTAATGGCCCCGTCAATCGCATTTCTTAAGAGCGCGACAAGCTCCGGAGTGACCAGATCGGCCAAACCGCCGAGCCCGGGAAGAAAGTCCGTATCTTGTTGGCCGACTGCCAATGCAAGCACGGCGCCAAATAATGCCAGATTGCTTTCCACGTCCGATACCTGCTTGAGGGCGGCGCCCAACGGGGCGCGCGCTGCCGACACGTCACCAGTCTGGAAGTAGGTCGCCTGAAACTGATTGAAGTTCGTGGTGATGGTGGACAGGTCTCCGACAACGATATCGAGTCCACTGCTAAGACCGGGCACATCGAAGGTGGATGCCAGGCCTTTGAGGCCGGAAACCCAAGTGCTGACACTTTTTTGGAGTTTCTGAATCTGATCGGAGGCAGACTTGGCATCCGTCGGGAACGCCTCCGCCCCAGGTTTTATTTGATCTTGCCATTTGGCGTAGAGGTTGTTGAGTTGGCCTTGCACCACATTCCTTGCGTCTTTGTAGTCGGCGACCTCGAGAGCGCAATCGACCAATCGCTGATAGTCCCGCGAAAGCGCGTCGATGAATTGCTTATCGAAATCCGTTCCCGTGACAGAGGGCGGCGGTTGAAGGAGGTTCTCCTTGCCGATACTGTCGAGCGAGTTCGGCGGCACAAGCGTGACAGCGTCAGAAAGCGCTACCGCAGAGAGGACAAAGTTGAAACCGCCGACCTGTTGCCCAGGGCTGACCGTCAATGAGACAGGCGCCAAGGCGGAATATCCAAGCTCCGCCGCGATAACCTGAAAGCTACCGGGCGACAGCGTCGTGAGCTGATAATGGCCGGTCGAGTCGCTCGTCGTCTCAGCGACCACAGCGCCATTGGCGTCGATGACATCGACCGTCGCGCCGCTCAGTGGCCCGGATGCACCACTTACCGTACCTTGCACCATAATCCCCGATACCTGGGCGTCTAGGCCGATATCATACACTTGAGTCGCGCTCGCCACCGTTAGCACCGGCGGAAACGCGTTCATGTAACCGGCTGCGGAGACCGCAAGTTGGTAGGCGCCGCCCGAGAGCCCATTGAACGCATAGTTACCAGATTCGTCCGTCGTTGTTGTGAATGAAGCCTGGCCGCCTGTGAGACTATCAACAATGACGGTTGCCTGGGCGAGCGGAGCCCCGGTCGCGGCATCGCGGACGGTGCCCTGCATTGTAACCGCGGCCGGAAGTGCCAGGCTGACTGCGGGCGACGTACCCGACGCGACGGTTAATGACTGAGCGAGAAAGCCATCTCCCTCGGCGCTGCCAACTATGGAGTACATCCCCGGTGCGACTGACGTGAAATGAAACTCGCCGTCGGCATCGGTAATCGCGACACTTTCCCCGAGCAAGGCCAGAGTGGAGTCGGATTGCTCGATACTTACCTCGGCCCCGGCGACCGGCTTGCCGGTGGCAGCCTCCGTCACAACGCCGCTGACGGTAAGCTGGCCGGGAACGAAGTTTAACGAGTTTTGTACCGTACCGCCGCCGACCGACACTGACGTCAGAGTTGGGAAGAACAGCCCCGCACTGCTTGCCTCAATCTGGTAGGCCCCGGACTGCAGAACATCGAAGGTGTATTTGCCCTGCGGGTCGGTGCGCATTTCGGCCACGATGCCTCCGTTCTGCACCAGCACCACGTCGGCGCCTGCCAGAGGCGTTGTCCCGTTGAGATTGAAGACGGTGCCCGACACGACTCCTGCTACCGGCAACGTGAAAGCCGCAGTGGCAGTGGGAGCGGACGTGCTCAGCGTGATCTGCAACCGGGCGACCCCTGGAGTCCCCACGTCGCCGACGATCACCTGGTACGTTCCCGCGTCGAGACCTTGCAGGTCGTACACGCCCGATGCGTCGGTGAGTGTGGTGATAAACTGTCCGTCAGCGCCTTCCGCCCGTACGATGACGTCGGCAACTGGCGCGCCGCTGGCATTGCTGACCGCTCCCGTAACCTGGCCGCCGATGGCCAGCGAGAGATCGAGGATGGCTGTGGCGCCCGCGGCAACCACAACATTCGTCGTCGTGGTCATCGACCCATTGGCGGCAACGGTCACTGTGTAGGCGCCGGGCGCGACTTCAGTAAGGTTGTAATTGCCATTCGCATCGGTATCGCCCGAGAAGGTGCCCGTCGGTCCGGTGAGAGTTACCACCGCGCTGCTCACCGTGGCGCCGTTGGCCTTCTCGGTAACCGTTCCTGCCGCCGATCCCGCCTGGGCCAGAGTGAGGTTGACACCCGTTTGGGCGCCAGCCGCGGCCAGAGTAATGCCGCTTCGAGTCTGTTCCACAAGGCCCAAGGCAAACGCATCGACGCTGTACTGGTCGGCCGGCAGACCGGTGATGATGTAAGCGCCCGAGGCGTCCGTCGTCGCCGACGACCGCGATCCGTCGGCGGCCATCGCGGACACCGTAGCTCCCGACACTGGTCCTTGTGGACCGCTGATGATCCCGGAGATCGTACCGGCGAGCTGCACCTGCAGATTGACGTGTGGAACGACCGAGCCGGCCGCGACAGTGACACCCGAGAGTGAACTCATGGTGTAGCTATCGCCGCCCACGGTCACCGTATATGTGTCGGAAGGTAACGAGGAAATCGTATATCGTCCGCTATCGTCGGTCGCCGCGGCGAACGAAGTCCCCAGTGCACCGGTTATCGACACCGATTCGCGGGGCACGGCCGCACCGGAACCGGCCAAGGCAACGCTGCCGGAAATTGTGCCACCGGGCGATAAAACGAATGTCACGTTGTGCACACTGCTCGCCCCAATTGTCACCTGGCCGGGCGACGCCGTAATAAAACCGTCGAATGTTACGTTGTAGGTGCCCGGTGAAACGTTGGGGATGACAAAGGAACCGTCATTGAGCGACACCGTGTCGTAGACGCTATCACCGCCGGCCTGCGACAGCGCTATCGTTACCGCCGCAAGTGGGTGAGTGGTATCGTTCAGGAATAGCTTGCCGGAAACTGACGGTGTGACCGCAGCCTGCGCGTGTTCGACCTCCAAGCCAAACACGACGCGCGACGAATCGGAGCCTTGATGGAGCGGAAGCGACGTCGCAGCCTGCGAGATAACGCGTTGGTAGCCGTCCCAAGTGGGCCCGATGTCCTGTTGGATTTGGGCGAACAGGGGGTTCCATTCGGCATCTGTCACGTACGTGGGATTGGGACGAATGAGCGACTTGATGTCAGTCCAATCAATGGGCGTAGGTCCGTATTGGCCGACGGATAATTGCAGGTTATCCGTTCCGGACGTCGTCGCCGAACCGTAGATGGTGATCGTGGCGTGTGCCCCAGGCGGGAGAATGCCTGCCGGTCCATCTTGGTTCACTCCGACCAGATCGAGCGACGTCTCTGGAGTGCTGAGATCCGAAGCGAAACTGAATGTGTCGGCGTTCGAGCCTGAGAGGTTCATGATGGGCGCCAGCAGGTCGGTGTCGCCCTCGTTGGCATAGTTGACTTCAACAGTGAACTCACGGCCCTGGCGAAGGGCGCTCGGCGCGCTCACGCTCGTCACCAGCCGGCCGGGTTGCCCGGCGATGATGTTGAACGCATGCGACAGCGTCCTGAGCACGTTGCCGGTGTTCACCACTTGCACGTCGGCCGGACCGGTGGGCAGACCGGTTAAGTCGAAAGTTACCGAGATCAGGCCAGTATCGGCGTAAAAGACGTTAAGCGGCTTGATCGTGGCGCCGGCGCTGTCGACGAGCTGCGGCTGAGAGTTACCGTCGAACTGGGCGCCCTCGATAGAAAGCGTGACTTGGCCCGTGTTGCTCCCTTTCGTAGGCGTGACGCTGGCCAGTGAGAATCCGGTCGTATTCGCCGTGATGCTAAAGCTCTCGCCAGACGGCACACTGGCGCCGTACACGAGCACGTAGTACGTGCCGGCTTGCGTGCTGGCAATCGATACCGATTGGTTGGCGGAACCTGGTCGAGCGCCGCCGGCCAAGAAAGATTCTCGCGTGGGCACGTCGCCGAAGGCAACGTAAAGTTCGTTGGTGTTTCCGGCTCCGCCTGTAAGCGCAAGGTTGAGGTTGCCTCCGGCCGTGGCGGTGACCTTATACAGTTCGCTCGCGCCCGTCGTGGCCAACGATCCTGTCGTGGGTGTGCCAAGGGTGATCGCTGGCAGGTCCATGGCTACCGTAGCCGTGGATGACGCGACGTTGTTTACCAGGTTGGCTCCCTCAAATACTTCGTTGCTGGAATTGGCCCGAACTAAAAGGTAGTAATTACCCGGCGTGACGCCGGGCAGCGTGAACGTGCCTGAAGCGCCGTAGCCCTGGTTCGGTCCCAGGTCGCCGGTGTGGACGACAATTCCCAGCAAGATCGCGTCTGGCGTGAGAACCGGACTAGACGAAAGGTAAACCGCGTCGTGCCACGAGCCGCTGGCCGTGCCGGCGCCCACGCTTTGGACGGTCCAGTTAACAGTGACGGTCTGGTCTTCCAAACCGGTTGCAGGACCACTGACGGCCGTGGTCGCCAGGTCGACGTTCGAGGTGGCGGTCTGCTGTACCTCGAGCGCTCCCATGTCATACCCGAAGCCATCGCCGCGACCGGTGACGTTGGGGTCTTTGAAACGCGGATTGCCCAGAAAATCCGTTGTCGGGGCGCCGGCCTTTGTCCCTGCGTCTTCGCCGGGTGAACCGGGCCGCAAATTGTACTGGCCGCCTGGCTGGTTGAAATACTTCGGATCGACCGAGAGGTTGTGGTTGCTGTTGGTCTGGTCGTTCAGGCCGCTATAGTTGCTGGAAGTGGGGTTATAGACGTCGCAGTATGTCATCGCTAGGTTGGTCGGCCCGGTTTGGTAAATCCCGGCATCGACGCTGTTGGTGATCAGGTCGTTCGTCAGCGTGGCGTTGGGCGAATCGAGGATCACACCGCGATAGCTGCCGTCGATCGTGCAATTGATCACGTTGAGCGTGGCGCCCGCCTCACCTTGCACGCCGGCGCCCTGAGGGTTGTTGACGATCTGGCAGTTGATCAAGGTCAGGCTCGAGCCGGTGTTGGCGTCGACGCCGCAGTGTGCGGAATTGCGGATGACGCTGTTCGACACCGTCAGCGCGGCGCCCGTCACACTGATCATGCCAAGCGTGCCGTCGCTCGAATCGGTGCCGTATCGGGCCTCGATATGATCCAGCACGTTGCCGCTGCTGGTGCTGGTAAACTCCAGCGAATTCCAATCGCCGTTGCTTGGACCGGTCGAACCATCTTCGACGGTCGTCCCATTCGCCGAATTGTCGTGATACGACGTGAAAATGACGGGCTCAGCGGCGGTGCCTGGGGCTTTCAGCGTGCCTTGCACGATGATCGAGCGAGCGAGCTTGACGACCTGTCCCGCACCGATCACAAGCGTCGCGCCCTGCGGCACCGTTACGGTGCGCACTACAAAGTAGACCAGGCCGGGGTCGGCCCACGTCGTCGTGCCGGGCGATAGCGTCCCCGGGTCGATCCACACCCCGTTCACATAATTGTTGGTGGTTGTGATTCCCGAGAATGTCGGCTTCGAGCTCGGATCCATGTGGATCGCGCCGCCGACGCCGCCATTGTTTTCGGGCAGGTCGTTATTGGTAAACGTGTCGGCCGTGAGCGTGGCGTTGCTGCCGACCATGCCCACGCCGAAGGTCGGCGAATCGGTGAAGGTGCTGTTGCTGATCGTCGGCGAAGCGCCGTCGGCCTCGATTTCGCCATTGACCCCGCCGCCGCCATAGCGGACGACGACGTGGTCGAGCGTGTCGCCCGTGCTCGTGTTCGTAAACTGAATCTGGTTCCAATCGCCCCGGACCGGCCCGGTCGAGCCGTCCTGCAACGTAGCGCCGCCGACCGAGTTATCGTGATACGACGTGAAAGTCACCGGCTCGGCGGTCGTTCCCTGGGCCTTAAGCGTACCATTGACCGTGATCGACCGTGCGAGCTTAATGATCTGGCCCGCGCCGATTGACAGAGTCGCGCCCTGCGGCACGGTCACCGTCCGCGGCACGAAGTAGACTACGGCCGGGTTATTCCACGTGGTGATACCAGCGGGCATCGTGCCGGGATCGACCCACACCCCGTTTACATAGTTATTGCTGAACGACATCCCGGTGAGCGTGGGCTGTGAAGTCACATCCATGTGGATAGCCCCGCCGACGCCGCCGTTGCCCTCTGGCATATCGTTGTTCAAGAAGGTATCGCCTAGCAAACTGGCGTGGCTACCGACCATGCCCACGCCGAAAGTGGGTGAATCGGTGAAGGTGCTGTTGCTGATCGTCGGCGAAGCGCCGTCAGCCTCGACCTCGCCATTGACCCCGTCTCCGCCGTAACGGACGACAACGTTTTCGAGCACGTCGTCCGTGCTCGTGTTCGTAAACTGGATTTGGTTCCAGTCGCCGCGGGTCGGACCGGTCGAGCCATCGAGTACGGTCGTACCGCCCACGGAATCATCGTGGTACGACGTGAAGGTGACCGGCTGGCTGACCGTCCCTTCGGCCGTGAGTGTGCCTTGCACGGTCAGCGATCTCGCGAGCTTGATCACCTGGCCGGCGCCGACATTCAGTGTCGCGCCCTGGGGCACGGTCACTGTGCGCGGCACAAAATAGACCGCGTCGGGGCTATTCCAGGTCGTAGTGCCGGCCGGCAAAGTACCTGGGTCGACCCACACGCCGTTAACAAAGTTGTTTGCGAACAGGCTGTTTTCGATCGTTGGTTGAGAGCTTACGTCGATATGAATGGCGCCGCCGACGCCGCCATTGTCCTCGGGCAAGTCGTTATTCTGAAAGGTGTCGCCTGTCAGCGTGGCATTGCTGCCCGTCAACCGTACGCCGAAGGTGGGCGAATCGCCGAAAGTGCTGTTGCTGAGAGCCGGCGCTGCACCATCAGCCTCAACCTCGGCGTCGACACCGCTGCCACCATAGCGCACCACGGCGTTGTCGAGTACGTCGGCCGTGCTAGTGCTGCTAAAGAGCAGTCGCCCCCACTGGCCACGAGCGGGCGAGGTGGCTCCCCCGTCGCCGTTGGTGTCGCCGCCGACGGTGTCGTCGTAGATGGACGTAAGGTAGATTTTCTGGCCCGCCGTACCTTCTGCGTTCAGCGTACCGTCGATGTTGAGGCTGGCGCGGTTATCGAACTTGACCACGGTTCCGGCTTGGATCGTGAGCTTGGCGCCGGCCGGGACACGTACGTCGCCCACGATGTGCTGGACTTCCGTGTTGCTCCAGACGGTACCATCGGGAATACTGCCCGACCAAACAGCGAGGAGCAGACGTGGTTCCAGCCGCTCCCAGCCGCGATGGCGATTCTTGTGGGCGAGTTTGCCAGGGCGAGGCGTGTTAGATCGTGACCGGGATTTCCAGCGCGAACGACGACGAATCATGAGATTGCTCCTCGTGTGGAAGGCACTACGTTGCCGCCATTACTTACTAATCGCGGCGGTCTCACGCGACGGGGCGATTTTTTTGGAGGCGCTGAGAATATACGTGCAGGTGAATGCCCACGAACCCGAACCACCAGCGGGGGAGAATTCGCCTCATCTCTTGCTGGCGATTCGTTTTAGAGTGAGCGCGGTCTCGGAATTCATGTCGCGGTCAAACGTTGCTTTCACTGCTCAGGCCGGTTAGCATATTTTCATCGGAACAGTTCTTATTCGGGCTTGGCAGGGTCGCGATTGGCTGGGGCCATGCGACGTAAGGATGGCTCACACACGGCTTTCCGCCGCAACCGGTTCGACCGATTCGAGTTTGCTGCGAAAGGCGCGGCAGCATCAGAGCGGGGCGTGGAAGCAGCTCGTCGAGCTGTATGGACCGCTGGTGTATAGCTGGGGCCGGCGGGCCAATCTGCAGGCCGCCGATGCGGCCGATATCGTGCAAGAAGTGTTTGCCGCCGCGGCCGGCGGCCTCGACCACTTTGAAAAGCGACCCGACGGGGGCTTTCGCGCGTGGCTGCGGTCAATCACGGGCCATAAAATCAGCGATCAACTCAGGCGTCGGCAGCGGGCGCCACAGGGCGCCGGTGGGAGCAGTGCGGCGGCACACTTTCAGCAAGTGCCGTCGCCCGATGAGTTGGTGCCCGATGAGCCGCCGCGGGTCCGCGAGCGGACCAGGATCGTCTACGCCGCGCTGGAAGAATTGCGCGGCGAAATCGAAGAACGCACCTGGCAGGCTTTCTGGCGGACGACGATCGAAGGCCACTCGCCCGCTGAAGTAGCCGCTGCCTTAGGCATGAAAACCGGCGCTATCTATCAGGCAAAATCGCGCACGTTGATCCGGCTGCGAGAAATCGTGGCGACGATCGAAGAGAGCAATGAGTGAGACGGCGGGGTTCGTCCCTCGTTTCTATGTATCTCGCGGTGAAGCCGCGTGGCGGTGACATAGATCTGGGTCCACTCGCTCTACCGCCGCTGCGCGGCTATGCGAATCGAGGTGCTCCGGTCCTGTGGGCTCGCACCCACGGCTGGATTCTTTCGTCCCTCCGGGACTGGACGTAGGGGCCGGGAGCAAGACCGCGTGAGGCTCTTGCGATAATATAGATGGGCCTTTTTGTCTCGAAATCCGAAAAAACGTACTTGGGCACTGCTATGGCCGCCGAAGCCCCTGGCTGTGAAGAACTTCGGGCGTTTTTGCACGGTTCGCTGACCGACGACGAGTCCGCTGAAATGATCGAGCGGATCGAGCGGTTTCCCGCCGCGCGGGCGATGCTCGATGAGATCGCCAGCGAAGACTCGTTTGCCGTGGACCTTCGGGAATTGCTGCCCGTCGGGCCGTTTGCCGGTGAGCCCGAACTGCAAGCCGCTTTGGCCAAGGCTGCCCGGGTCGATGTAAAACCGGATACGCTCAGCCAGAATTCCGCGTTGGAGGCTACGACCGGCGCCGGCCGCCATTCGTCGACCGGACCCGTCGAAGTCGTGCCGACGCCGACACAATTGCGCGAGTATTGCCTGCTGGAGAAACTGGGCGAAGGCGGCATGGGCGTGGTTTACAAGGCGCGCCATACTCGGCTGGATAAGATCGTGGCCCTCAAAGTGCTCTCAGCCGACCGCCTGAAGGATGCCGACGCCCTGGCACGCTTCAGTCGCGAGATGCTGGCCGTAGGCCGGCTCGACCACCCGAACATCGTTCGGGCAACCGATGCGGGCGAGATCGACGGCACGCACTTCCTGGTGATGGAGCACGTCGTCGGCAAAGATCTGTCGCGGATCGCCTTCGAGCACGGTCCGCTGCGAGTGGCAGACGCCTGCGAGGCTGTCCGCCAGGCGGCGATTGGTTTGCAACACGCCCACGAAAATGGCCTGGTGCACCGCGACATCAAGCCGGGCAACCTGATGCTAACCGGCAGCCTGGTAAAAATTCTGGACCTGGGACTGGCCCGGTTGCACGCGGAGCAAGAATTGGGCGAATTGACCAGCCGCAGCGACGTGGTGGGAACCGTCGATTACATGGCGCCCGAGCAGGCGGCCAACACGCGTTCGGCCGACATTCGTGCCGACGTATATAGCCTGGGTTGCACGCTTTACAAACTGCTGACCGGCGCGGCGCCGTTCGCTAGTGCTGCATATCCTACGGCCACGTCGAAATTACTGGCCCACGCCAACCGCGTGCCGCAGCCAGTTCGCGAAATCCGGCCCGACGTGCCGGTTCGCTTAGCTGCGGTGATCGAAAAGATGCTGGCCAAGGCCAAAGCCGATCGCTTTGCCACGCCCGGCGAGCTGGCCGATGCGCTGGCGCCCTTTTGCCGTGGGGCGAACCTGGCGGCGCTCCTTGTGGCGCCGGAAATTTCTAACGTCCCGTTCGCAGCGGTCGACCCAATAACCGAGGAAACGCTCGCACTTGTTGAATCTAAGGTCGAAACCTCCGGCAGGCACGGCGGCCGCGGCCGGCGCTTGGTTTTAGCCGCAGGTGGCCTAGCCGCGATGATGGCGGCCGCCTTCGTAATTCGCGTGCTGACCGATCAGGGCGAGCTGGTTATCACTTCGCCCGAATCCGAAATACACGCCACGATCAAGCGTGACGGGCAGTCGGTCAAAGAGCTTACGCTGACGATGGGCGAGAACCACGTCAAGGTGCGCTCAGGCAATGTCGAAGTTGTGTTGATGGGGGCCAACGCCGGCTCGTTCCAAGTGACAAAGAACGAGAAAGTGACGCTTTCGCGTGGTGGCAGCGAAGTGGTGACCATCGAGCGCCGGCCAGCCGATCAGCCGCAAGTCGGCTCCGACGCCATCACAGCCAACTCGCCGCAGCCCGTGAGGCCACCGGGCCAGGCCCAACCGCCGGCGAGCGACACAGCGAATCGACGCCAGTGGCCGACTCGCCATGTCGATCGCGAGGTTGCCGAGCGTGTGATCAAGGCCGGTGGGTCCGTCAGCTTTTACGGCGGCCAACAGCCCCGAGAAGCGCATGCACTGAGCGATTTACCCCAGCGCCCATTTCGTATCCTGGGACTCAATATTAATGGTTGTCAGAATCTAACAGATGTCGACTTTGAGTTAATTGGTCAGTTGTGCTACGTGACTGACATCGCGGCGGACAATAGCTGGATTAACGATGATCATTGTCGACACCTACAGCATTTAAGAACACTGGAGCGGTTGAGCGTACGAAATACGGCTCTGGGCGACGACGGTTTCGTGCTACTATCGGCCAATAAGCGACTGATCGGGCTTAATTGCAACAACACCTTGGTCACGGCCCGAGGCCTCGAGGCCATTACTCAGGCTTGTGATCTAGAAGACCTGAGCATCTCCACGGCCGCTGCGGCAGGAACGAAGCTGGCGGATTTGCGTCTGCCACGTTTGCGCACGGTGATCATCTTCGGCGAAGGATTCGCAGATGACTCCTTGACGGGGTTTAGCAAATTACAGCAGCTTCGGTCATTGACGTTTTGCGGCGCGCTCGTCAATGGCAGCGGGCTGGGCGAACTGGCGGGCATGAAACACCTTCACTCCCTGTCGCTTCCCGGGGCGCCGTTATCGGACGCTGCGTGCCAGACGCTGTCTGGTTTAACGTCCTTGAGATACTTGAATCTACGAGGTACGCCGCTGACGGATGAATCGGTCGACGTTTTATCGAAACTGCGCGACCTGGTCGAGATTGTGCTCGACGGCACTCGGATTTCGGAGGACGGACGCGCACGGCTAGCTGCCTCGCTAACGAGATCGAATTTGAATCAGGATCGAGCCAAGGACATGACCGAGATCGCGAACTTGATTGTGGCCAACGGCGGCAGCTTTGAAACGACCGAGCCACGGCGGTCGGTGGCCGCGATCAAGGATCTGCCTCAGTCACCATTTTCGTTTTCACACGTATGGTGCGCGCCCACGCCAACGTTCGATGATTCAGCTCTCGGTAAATTGTGCAAAGTCGCTTCATTGGAGTTCTTTTTCGTAGGTGGCACTGCCATCACGGACGCTGGGCTTGAATCTCTGGCAGGGCAGGCGCGTTTAACGCATCTCGCCCTCGATCGTACGAAAATCACGGACGAGGGTTTACTGCATCTTTCCGCTTGTCAGGATCTGCGACACGTTGAGCTCACCCATACTCAGATTACAGGTCGCGGCCTGGCGGCGTTGGCGCACGTCGATGGCAGGATAAATCTGACTGCGAGCGCAATGTCCTATGCAGGATTGCAAGAGGTCACCGACTTGCAATGCCATAACTTAACCGTTTCACGTTGCGCCAAGTTCGACGATCGATGTGCTGCGGTCATTGCACGCCTTGGTAACCTCCAGTATATCGACGCCACTGGCTGTCCGTTGAGCGATGCCGGTTTCCAGGAACTGTGTAAACTGACACAGCTACGAGTCCTTTGCGTGGAAGGTCGTCAAATATCTGATGCAGGTGTGGCCGATCTCGTCCGACTGAAAGAACTGGAGTATTTGCAGCTCCACGCGTGTCGGCTCACGGATTCCGGTCTCGCAACCATCGGCGATCTGAGACATTTGCAGGAACTGAACCTCATCGGGACGGGCATCACCGATGGCGGCCTGCCGCACCTGGCGAAGCTGGTTGACCTTCACACGCTGCGGTTAGATGCGACCAAAGTGACGGCGGAGGGGGTGGCCAAACTTCAAGCGGCGCTACCCGACTGCGAAATCATCAGCGACGTCGCCCCGCCCTTCACCTTTATGCCCACCGCCGTCGCGCCCGCTTCGAGCGAGCCCTTAACAAAACCCCTGCCTCCCCCGACCGATGTTCCTGCCGAAGTCAGCAAAACGCTCGACCGCCAGGTCGCTGAGCAGGTGCTGGCGATTGGTGGGAGAGTCGACTGGTTTATCGGCTTACAAACGGGCACCGCCTCGACGATCGGCGAGCTCCCAAAAGAACTCTACAAAGTAACTGGCATTGTCCTGGAAGGCGCGAGCGACCCTCCTGAGACCCTGATCGCAGAAATAGGTCGCCTCCACCACCTGCGAATAATCCTTGCCAACAATACCCGACTTAGCAACAACGATCTGAAGCATATCGGCAATCTTGCATCACTCACCTATTTACAAATTGGTTTCAGTAAGGTGACCAGCGAGGCGCTCGCCGCGCTCACGTCTTTGAAACGGCTACGCACACTCTATGTTGGCGGTCTGGGAGTCTCCGATCGTGGCGCAAAGTCAATTGCCCAGCTCGACAAGCTAGAGGACTTGGGGATGCCCGGTAACCGGTTAACCGACGCAGGGTTGGCCGAGCTGGCAAAACTGCGCAATTTAAGAACGCTTGACCTGGAAGGGGCTTCCATCACCGATCGAGGTTTGCAATCGCTGAGTGCGCTGACGGAACTCGAGGAGTTGTCGCTCCGCGATACTCGCATCGATGGATCGGGGCTCGATGCTATCGCGAGTCTACCGCGCCTGCGCAGTCTTTCGCTCCGCGGGACGAATGTCAGGGACGAGCACCTCGGCAAACTAGGGCCGCTTTCGCGGCTACACACGCTCGACCTCCGAGGCACCAAAATCACCGACCAGGCAGTTGCGGCGCTTTCCTCGATCAAGTCGCTCACGCAAATCTACATCGACAGCCCGGCATTCAGCATCGTCGGACGGGAAGCCCTGGGAGCGGCCCTCCCGCAGTCGAACCTCAACTGCGACACGATTGCCGCCAACCGCGAGGCAGCTCAGTGGACGCTGAAAAATGGCGGCCAGCTCACGCTCATCGCCAACGGCGAATACGTTGACAGCACCCAACCATTCCCGGGCAGACCTTTCGACGTTTCTGCCATCGTCTTCCCGACCGCTCCGGCCGTAGACGACACCGTTTTGGCAAAGTTCGCCAAGCTATCGAACCTGAAAGACCTTGTCATCCCGGAAACGCCAGCCGGCGACTCGGGCCTGATGCAGCTCGGCGGGCTGAAGCAGTTGATGCGAATCGACGCCAGCATATCGAAGATGGACGATCGATCGCTAGCAAGTTTTGCCGACTGTGAAAACCTTCGTACCTTGACGCTGAGAGGGGTGCAAGCGGGGCGTTCGGCCATTCCGGACTTCGACAAACTGCCACTGGAGAGCTTTCAGTTCCACTTCGGGCCGGTGTCGGACGACTTTCTCGCATGCTTGCCGTACCAACGCCTTTCGTTGCTGGTGCTTCTCGGCTGTAAGAACGTCTCGGATGACGGAGTAAAGCATTTGAAGGCAGGCAAACGGCTCGAGCATTTGAATTTGATCGGGGCACGCATGACCGACACGGGGCTGGCCTATCTCGCGGAGTTACGGCACCTCCGCGAATTGATTCTGGGCAGCACAAGGATTTCGAGCGCCGGTCTTACGTCGCTCTCTGGTCTGAAAGAGCTGGAAGTCTTGGATCTCTCGCAAACGCTCGTCGACACTGACCTGTCGGCCCTTGCCGGACTCGACCGTCTCTGCTGGCTCAGCTTCAACGACACGGCCGTCGGGGACGATGGCTTAGGCCATCTGGCACATCTCACTGACCTCGATCACCTAGACCTGCGAGGGACGGTCGTGACCGCCGAGGAGGTCGCGCGGTTGCAAAAAGCGTTGCCAAACTGCCAAATCCTGACCGACTTGCGTTAGCAAAACGACCTGGCATCCGTCCTGCCAACCGCGGAGTGATTGCTGCGTTCCGTAGTTCCCTAGCCCCCACGCGCCCCCGCTTCCCTGCGCTCCGCCCTGCTCCCGGTGGCAGGCCGGCGAGCGCCGCGACTGCCTCGCTGACGCGAGCATTCCCTGTCGGCCTTTGGCTGCTCTCCGCTCCGGCTGCGCCCCCGTGAGGGCTGAACCGATGATCGCGCGCAGTGGCCGGCAGTCAAAAATCCGCGGGTGGACACTTGGGAATCGGGATTTGTGAATTCACAAGAATGTACCGTTTTCAACCCCGCGAGGGGCGAAAGTCCGCGAAAGTCCGCAAACGAAAACCCTGGAAATCACGGGCAATTTGCAAAAACGCCCTGTGCCGATAGGATAGGCGGTGGTCCTCCGGAGCCGAAGGTTACAGGTTCGAGCCCTGTCGGGGATAATGACTTACGACGAGTCGGAAGACTCGGTACAGAATTCGGGTACAGAATAAAAGCCCCCGGTCGGCTGGCACCGACCGAGGGCCGCAAACCTCTCGGCTTGCTGGGTGATTCACTCAAGCTTGGAGGACTTTGCAATGGCTCGTACACCGAAACCCTGGTACTGGGAGGAGCGAGGTTCCTGGTACGT
This sequence comes from Pirellulales bacterium, assembly GCA_035550375.1. GTDB lineage: Bacteria > Planctomycetota > Planctomycetia > Pirellulales > JAICIG01 > DASSFG01. The sequence continues at coordinate 17,750 of DASZPH010000073.1, forward strand.
CACCCTCCGTGGCATCCGCCACAACCTGGGCGCCGACCGAAAGGAGGCGCATCGGGCCTTTCATGCGTTGATGAGCAAGCCTGCTCCCAAGC
>DASZPH010000074.1:0-41478 GCA_035550375.1 Pirellulales bacterium
GCGAGGGCTGATGGATATTCTTAACCCAGTAGCTTTCGGCCCGTTCGGGTTCGTCTTTGCGGCTCTCGAATCCCGGAGGGCCGTTGGGCCAGAGGGGAATTTGCTCGGCCTGTTCCGCCGCGCAAGCCGCCAGAGGAATGAGCGCGATGAGTACGCCTACTCGCCCGCGCACAGCGAAGAGGCTGCCAAGCGACGGCCTACCCACCCGCGATTTTCCGATCGTGCCCATCGGTTTCTCGTGCCCTCTAAACTTCTCGCTTCGGCTCCAACCCTAAATTGCTGGTGCTCTTGGCGTTACAATTCACCGATTCTACCGCGGTTCGGCCACTTCGCAAGAATTTCGTCGCGGCGGCATGCGGCACCAGCCTGTGACCCAAGCGATGCAGGTTTAGCGCCGGTGGCTTGCGCGCTCAGGACGCGCTAGTCCTGAGCGTGCGCACGTCCGGTTCTGTGGGAGCCCTGGTGCGCAACCGCCAGGGACATGCAAGCACGTTTGTGGGACGATTGCCATTGCACCCGCCGGCCAGGCCACGTTAAAAGAGGCCACCGAGGAACCGAAAAAGGGCAGCCCAAGTCCGCTACCGCGAAAATCTTGCCGTTTTTTTGCGCCGCCAGTCACTTCCGGGCGGCTTCGGCGTATCAACATGACGCCTGAACAGGCAGGAGGCCATTCGATGCGTGCGCTCGCGTTGTTCCTTTCGGCGGCCCTGCTGCTTTCCTCGACGCTTCTCAGGGCCGAAGAATCGCCCCCAGTCGTGGGCGATTTTGGCAACCCCGACCGAATCGTGGTCCGGGGCGCCACGACGTTCGCTCCGGCGGAAATCGTCCGAGAGCTTTTTACCGACCTCGATCTGGCGAACGCCGCTTACCCCACGGCACCGCTGGAAGACTTTCAGCGCACCATCAGCGAAAAGGCAATCTCCGGCTATAAAACCGCCGGCTTCGCTGAGGCGACGGCCGAAACGCGGCCGGATGCAGGCCTAAGCAAGCTTGTGCTGACGATTGTGGAAGGACCGCGTTACCTCGCTGGCGCCGTTGAAGTCTGCGGCCTGCCGGAGGCCGACGCCGATTGGCTGCGCGAAGAATTGACGGCCCAGCCGCGCGAACTGGACGACGCGGAAGACAAGGAACCTAGCAGGCGCCGCAAGAGGCTTCGCTGGCGTCCGGGGAAACCAGCAGACTGCGCCGAGGAAACGCTCGTTCGACTCCGCGAGAACGTGCACGACCTGTTGCTCGAACGCGGCCTGGTCCTCCCGGAATTCACGCTTCTTCCCCGCCTCGACCGCGAGAGCCACACGGCCACGCTGGAGGTCGCCGTCACCAATCCGGGCTCGCCTGCCGTGCTGGATGAGATCCTGATCAGCGGCAACAAGGGCAATTCTCGCGAAGACCTCTTGGGTTTTCTCGGTTTGACGCCCGGGATGCAGTACAAGGGAGACTTGTGCGACCAGATGGAGAAGAAACTTCTCCGAACGGGCCGGTTCATCAACACGTCCGTCCACCTCATCAAGCCTAGCGCCCCGGGCGATCAACTGGCGGTGAAAATCCAGCTCAAGGAGTACGCCAACGCTCCGCCTCTGCGAGAAGCGCTTGCCAGGGAAGACGAGGCGCTGATCAAACTGAGCGAGTGGCTCCGGGCCTTCAGCAAAGGCGAGGAGGAGCTCCTTATCATGCTTGACGGACAGACCATGAGCGGCGAACTGGTGGTGAACCCGAGGTCCGGCATCCTTCTGGTGGTCCAAGAAACGGCAAAAAGCGGCGAGCGACTCGGCCCCCCCTTCGCCTTCGCACTCGTGGTTGCCAACGATTGCGTGGGACTGTACTCGGGCAAGCGACAAGTTCAATTCTCCATCCCGGGTCTGAGAACGCGATTGGAGGCCAAGATAGAGTTCGGCATCCACGGCAAGCCGCCGGAAGCGGATCCGAAGAGCAGCCTTGGTTTTGGCATCGGCGTTTTACCGCGGTCCACGCGCCGTCAGCACGTGGAAGTTAAATTCAAGGACACGCCGTTGACCATGCTTGCGCTGGCCTACGACGAACGGCCGCGGTTTTCGTGGAACGGCAACCAGCTCACTGTAACGTACGGAAAAAAGCGACTCATTCTCGACGGCCTCAGCGGTCAACTGATCAGCTTTACCTCGACGGAGCCCGGGTCGCCAAAATGGATTCGATGCACGGGTGAGTTTGCCCGGCGCGTGGAAGAAATCCAGAAGGCCGCGGCCGCCTTTCCGAATCTGGCGGATGACAGGAAGCCCCTGACCGCCCCCTTGTGCTTCCTTTGCGACGAGATTGCCACCTGGCTGCCCGGAGCCGATCGCGAGGGGGTGAGCGCCCTGCGTCGGCTGCTAGGGCTGGGCAGCTTGCAGCCTCTTGATCGGTACCTGGGCGAGGCGCCGGCGAAATCTGGGACCGCCTTTAGGCTGCCTCCGCCTGTGGTGGCCTTTGATCCCACGGATGAAATCGTGCCGGGGGATCTCGTCGCCTTTTCGTACCTGTTCAACGAATGGGTGAACGCATTTCTGCCGCGAGGATCTTGGATCGAACGCCTGCTGCGCGAGGAATTGCTGGCCTTCGCGGGAAAGTCGAGACACTTCCACGAGGAGATTTCCCGGCAAAGCTCTTCGCCCGACGCCGGTCCGCTGCGTTATCTGACCATGGCGAGGACGCTAAGAATTTTCGGCATGAGCAGCACCGCCTCCCGGTGCGCGCACGAAGGGAGACGACACATGGAGGCCGAGGCGTTCTGGCGCGACTGCAAGTGTCTTTTAGACCCTTCCACGCTGATCGGCGCCTGCCTGACTAGCACGGTTGACGCGCTCGGCCAGCTTGACGAGAAGGAAATGACGGCCCTGTGTTCGACACTTGTTCGCGCGCAGTACTTCGCCGAGGCAAATCGCGACGAACTGGCCGCCGCACTGACGAAGCTTTCTACGAGCCTGGCAAGGCGGCCGCGCGAAGAGGTTCTGCACGAGCTTCTCGATATGTCTTGGCGAAGTGGGCTCAAGGACGGCGTGGACCGCGAGCTACAGCGGCTTGGCCGCACGGGGAGCAAGACGCCCGCCAAGTTGGAGGCCGAGAAGCCGCGGGCCGACACCTCGAAGACCACAAGCGGTCCAGGGCAGGACAGCTCCAAAGGCGCCACAGACAAGAAAGCCGATGACAACCATCCTTTCACGCCGCTTTCGCCGTTTGGCGCGGTGAGCAAGGGAAAGGCGAAATTGTCTGAAAAGAGGTACCGTTAACCTGCATCGGAGTCGACACCCGACGCGGGGTGCCATGTTGGGTTTCTGCGCTTCGGTTAAATCGACTGAAGCGTCGAAAAGTGAGTTGCTGGCGCGGGCAACCACCGCCCCCGTGGATGTTGCGAGTTGGCTGCGCGCACAGGACGAACCGTCCGATGTTCTCAAGGGATTCAGTGACCGAGGACGCGCCCTCCTGAGCGCGCTGGCTGGGCCCCGTCGCCGCTTCGGTCGTGGGCAGCGAGGGGGCACAATGAAGCACCGTCCGGATGCCTCGCACGATGTGACCGAATGCAGATTCGGCGTGGGCAATTCCCTCGCCGGCGTTACAACCTTAAGATGTGCAAGCTAACGTTCATAAAGCCATCTTTGAAAAAACGCACGTACATTCCAGTCCTACGGAACTTCCCAATCGCCGCGCTTCTCGAACTCGTCGTAATTTTCATTGATGACAATGCCGGGATGGGCTTGTCGCAATGTTTTCAACGCGTGCCGCAAACCGTCGAGCTCATCGGGCAAAACGTCTAATTGGCCCCCGTCATCAAGCGGCACTAAGACCCGGCTGGGGGGTTCCTCATAGCCGACGTACTTGATGTGGACCGAACGTAGTCGCTCAAGTCCAGCCAGCGCCTCGAATCCCACCGCGGTTGCCATGCGCTGGTCCATAGCGATCTCTTCCAGCGACGTCAGCGGAGCCAATTTCGCCAAGCCAGTGTCGGTAACCCGCGTCATACTCAAGTTGAGTGACTTCAATCGTTTGAAGCCCGAGAGCCGGCCAAGATCTTCGTCGCCCACCGATGAGTTGTGCAGATCGAGCTCTTCGAGTCGCGGCAGGACAGGAAGATGCGCCAACACGCCAGTCGCAGTGTCAGGTTCACTTACCTTGGACCACGGATAGATATGCATGCCGACCGGGCCGATGTCGAGCGTGAGCGTTTTCAGCTCGGTCAATTCGGCAAGGCAGGCCAGATCGCGGGTGCTTCTCGTCCAGAGACTCAATCGGAGTCGCTTTAGATTGGTTAGTTTGCCGATTGCCACCAGGTAATAGTGTGCGGCATTGAGGGTACTTTGTTGGTAATCATCCAGAGTGGCGTGAAAATAGTCGCCCTGGCACTTCAGATTCAGCATTCGCAATTGCCGCATCTCGCCCAGGATGGCGGCCATGTCGGAACTGAATTCACGTGGCCGGTTGGGTGCCGTGTCGGGTTCGATCTCGAGAAATCGCAAACTGGGCAAGCGGGCCAACCTCTGGAAAACTTCTCGGTTATGCTCCGCGTCATCATTGCAATACAGCGTCGCGAATCGTAGGCCGACGATATGCCGGCAAAAACGGTCTGCACCGACGACACTGAGCCATTTCGGGGCTCTGCGTTCGACATAAACCTCGTCTTCGTCGATGCCCGACCAATCCTCGGGAATGCCGTCCTCATAAAGACGAAGGGACTCGACGAACGCGTCTTGGTTATTGGCCCGATCACGGGCGACGACAAACCATGCGCAGACTCCTGCGACCACGGCCACGCCGATGAGCATTGCGCGCAGACTCCAACGCAAGCGCGGACGGTAGCGGCGCGCGAACCATTCCCATACCAGGATCGTTGTGGCCAAGAGCAGGATCCACAGCACGAGGTTACCAGCCAATCCGGCCGCGCTGTAGTCCCATTCTTGAACATGGGCGCCAGGGCCAATCGGGATAAAAATATCCACTCGTCGATACCAGATGAGGGGCCAACCGTAGTTAAAATAGTCTCTGAATCTCGACGGGCCAGCTTCTTCGAAGCTTAAATTCGCCAGCACGGTACAAGCCGCAACGAGCGTCAAAGGCACGGCCACCGCTGCCCTTGGATGCCAGCGGATCGGGGGTTGATACCTGCGCAGCAACAAGTGAGAGCCCGCTGCCCCAGCCACAAGCAGAACAACCCAGACCGCTGCATCCGCCAGCAGGGCTGACTCGCGACACCGGGACACGGGCCAATGGGAGGTGACGGGCCAGCGCGATCCCGGATCCGCGATTCTCTCTCGCCAATACCAGTTAAGCGGCCAGCCGTAGGCCAGCTCCGCAGGTTTCCCCTTAAAGGCGGTTTCGTCCACGTACTCGAACGTCAATTGTTCGGACGCTGAGTTGGCCAGCACGATGGCTCCAGCGACGCCCATTAAGACGGCAATTGTTCCGAATCGCAAGCGATGAAAACAGAGTGTTTTGGAACGCTCGCTCATCCTTTCTTTCCGATACGCGAAGCGCGGCGATGAATGACTCAGCTATCCATTGTAGGGCGTAAGGCCGCGGCCACCACGGCCAAGGGGCGATGCCAACAAAGAATCGTGGTTGGCCGCCACGTCCGATGGCGATGCGGAACGTGCACAGGAACGAACACCTCGACGCAGCTTGCCATCTTGGGTTTCCCGTTTCGGTGAAATCGACTGAAGCGTCGAAAAGTGAGTTGCTGTTACGCGGCAACCGCCGCCCCGGCGGATGCTGCGAATTGGTTGCGCGCTCAGGACGAACCGACCGATGTTCTCAAAGATTGGCGGACCAAGGACGCGCCCTTCTGAGCGCGCTGGCTGCGTTGTCTCGGCACTTCGGTGGTGGAGACTGAGGGGAACAAATGGGCACCCCAGGATGCCTCGGAGGATGCGACCGAATGCCGTTCCTGCGGCGGGCGAGCGGTCTGATCAGACGTGGAAATTACAGCAACGGAGAGCGCAAAGCGGTCGGTAAACCAACGACCAGCGGTCGATGCCGCCCCGGGCGCGAGAGATGCAGTTCATGGGCTGACGCCGGTCTTGTCTTTGTAGTACTCTGCCGAGCCGGTGAAGCCGGCGATCACGTCTTCGTTCGTGGCGCCGTCCGCGAACCGTTGCAGCCAGTATGTCAGGCCGGCGGGATCGGCGGCGCGGCCTAAGTAGTGAAGGTAGTCGGCGTCGATCAGGTTGGTGTTGTTCTCCTGACTCCCAGCGATGCCGAGGGCGACTTGCAGGCGGGCGTCGACGGCGCCTTCGCTTTGCAACAGCGATGTCAGTTGATCGCTCCAATACTTCTCGCCGCTGGGGTCGGCCGTCCGCCCCAAGAGAAGCTTAAAGACCGCATCGATCCAGTTAACTTGGTTCGCGTTGCCGCCGGCTGTATTGAAGAACTCGTCGGAAGCGGCGAGCTGACCTTCGAGTTGCTGGTCGGTCAGCCCCGACTGCATCCGCTTGGTCCAGTATTGCACGCCGTTGTCGTCCGCCGCACGGCCCAACAGCTTGATATAGTCGGGCTTAATCACGAAGTTCGCGTAGTACTCGTCGCTCTTGCCGACGGCGGCAGCGATGCTGTTGATCGGCGCGCCGTGGTCGAGTTGCTGCGTCCAATACGCCAGCCCGTCGGAATCGGGGGCCCGGCCGAGCACATCCTCGTAGACGGCGATGACGTATTGCTGATGCGGCGACCGACCCGCGGTCGTGAACTCAACCGTCTGTCCCACGACCGTTTCGCCGGTACTGGCGGCCACGACGCGGAAAAAGTAGGTTGTGCCGGGCATAAGGCCGGTTAGCGTGGCCGAGACGGCCGTGGCCGATGAGCTACTCAACACCGACGGCGTCGCGGCGACCGTCGCGGGCGAAAACTCGACGATCCGGCCGTTTTCGTAGTCGGAAACGAAGACGTCGCCGGCCGCGTCCACGGCCACGCCGTAAGGTGAGCCAACCCCGGTTGCGATGGTTTTGATCGTGCCGTTAGGTAGTACCTCCTTGACGGCGTTGTTGCCGACGTCGCCGACGAAGACGTCGCCGGCCGCGTCCACGGCCACACCTTCGGGCTGTATGAACCCGGAGCCGATGGTTTTGATCGTGCCGTTAGCTAGTACCTCCTTGACGGTGTTGTTGCCGACGTCGCTGACGAAGACGTCGCCGAACGCGTCCACTGCCACGCCTTCGGGCTGGATGAACCCGGAGCCGATCGTTTTGATCGTGCCATCGGGCAGAACTTCCTTGACGGCTTTGTGCAGGGTGTCGGCGACGAAAACGTCGCCGGCTGCGTCCACCGCCACCCCGGTCGGGCTGTTGAACCCGGAGCCGATGGTTTTGATCGTGCCGTTGGGCAGAACCTCCTCGACGGCATTGTTGGGCGTGATGAAGACATCGCCGGCGGCGTCCACCGCCACACCTGTCGGCGTGAACCCGGAGCTGATGATTTTGATCGTGCCGTTGGGCAGAACCTCCTTGACGGCTTTGTTGCCTAAGTCGGCGACGAAGACGTCGCCGGCCGCGTCCACCGCCACGCCGTCGGGACCGCTAAACCCAGAGCCAATGGTGGTTTCGACGGTGGGCGCGAGCGTGGGATCGCTGGAATACTGGAAGCGGACGGTGGCCTTCGCGCCTTCCGGATTCACCGCCCCGTTGAGCGTGGCACCTGTCGCCGAGATCTCAGTGGCTGCCAACGTGTTGACGGCTAGGGCTGACAGGAGCGAGCGGTCCTCTAGAGGCTCGATGCCAAGCAAGCGCCGCCGCTCGTGCCACGATGAATGGGGGAGTGAAAAGAATGGCTTGTGGCGGCGCCAGTGCCGCGCGGCACGCCCAACATGACGGCGAGAGCCCATAATGACCTTACTCCATTTGCGACGTGTGAACTGAATTACTTGACGGGCGCCTTTGCCGCTCGCTGTGAAGCACGACGTGTGGACGGTCGCCCTGCAAGCTTCTGAGCTGTTGCGCCGGATCGGGCAGGCGATTGCAGATCCGAGCCACTCGTGCGGCACGCCAATGTCGCCGCCACACTCGTGGCGCCCATTGGCCGACTGCTTCCCGCCGCCAGTATCGCGGCCAGTCGAACAGGTTCAGGTCGTACTCGCGGAAGCGACCCAGCACCCGACGAAAGGGCCTTGACTCGCACATCCAAAGGTAGGCGGCCGAATGGGTCGCAAAGTCTTCGGAAGGTAAAAGCGCGCAGTGGCGTCGTATCTCGTCCAGCATGCGGGAAGGCGCCACCAGCGTTGGCGGCCAAAGAGGGCCGGAACCCTTCCCGGTCCCAGCACCCTTACGAGAGTAATCGGGAGGGCCGGAAGATGCAACCATGGTCGCATGAAAAAGGCGCCCGAGGGTGCAGGAACGGGCTCCGGCAGAATTGTTGCGTTCGAGCGCCTCGCCCAGGGGCGGGGCAAATTGTTGGCGTAACAGGCATTTCGGGGCGGGGTGGGGTTGGATGATTGCTCAATCATTCCCTGGCCTCGACCGGTCAAAAGCAGGACCGTGCGGTCTCGAACCGCCTGAGCGATGTACATCGCCGTCATTGGGGTCTCCTTGATCGAAAGTTGCCCGCTTACCGTGATCTGACGGTTCAGTATCTGGCGACTGCGGATAAGGACGCGCCCTCCTGAGCGCGCTGGACGGGCGCTCTTTGGCACTTCGGTGGTGAACACCGAGGGGCGCAAATGAGCACCGCCCGAATGCCTCGGTCGATGTGATCTGCGCGAGTTGTCGGGATGCACTTTGCGGTTTTGAAGACGGCCAATAAACCCAATAGGATCGTCTCCAACGAACTGAGTGGCCTTGCCCCATTTTGAGCATTTCGCGTAATCTTCCGCTCTTAAACGTTGCCGAACTGCCGGAGGCCATCGCCATGCACAATCGCCTTATCCGTTTGTCGGCCGGCGCGGTATTCCTTCTGCTATCTCCGCTGCTTGAAGCAGCGCCCGATGAGCCAGCACCGAAATCAGGCGATGAGCGGGCTCTGGCAGCCTGGTCGGGACACCGCTCGATGGCAAGATCCGCCGACGTTGTGTTGCGCGACTGGCCCGACGACGCGGCTCCCGCGGTGACCTTCTCGCTCCTGGGCATCTGGCTCGACGTGGAGCACGTCCAGGGGGACTGGTTGAAGGTAGGTCAGGGCTGGGTACGTGAATCGGAGGTGGTCCGCGACGAGCAGGTAGTGGATCATTTCACGGCTCGGCTCGACGATGGCGAGAGCGTCTTTTTTCTTCTGGGCCGCGCACGCGGCTGGCTGAAACATGGTGACCTCGATAAGGCGGAAGCCGATGTGAACGAAGCGCTCAGCCTCGATCCGCAAAACGCGAGGGCTTTTTATGTGCGGGCGCAGATTGCCTTAGACCGACAACGGCCCGATGAGGAGCTGGGTAACTATGACCGCGCCTTGCAACTCGATCCGCGCGATACAGTGCCATTACGGGCGCGGGGCCATGCCCGTAGCGTCCGCGGCAATTACGACGGCGCCATCCAGGATTACGACGCGGCCATCGCGCTCTTGCCGTCCGATGCCGCCCTACTCACAGCACGAAGCTGGAGTTGGTTGAAGAAGGGGGAACGCGACAAGGCACTCGCCGACTTGAACGACGCCGTTCGGCTCAACCCGCGGTTCGCATACGCCTTCGCCGCACGCTCGTCGGTCCAGTATCAACGTGGGGAGTTCGAGCAGGCGAAAACAGACGCCGAAGAGGCGGTTCGCCTGGATCCTAGGTCGGGCATCGCGTTTGCCATGCGCGGCGTGGCCTATGCGGCGCAGGGAGATCTCGATACTGGTCTGAGCGACCTTGATAAGTCGATCCTCCTCGGCGCGGCTAATGCGCACGTTTACCTCAACCGCGGCGACATTCACGTCCGGAAAGAGCAATACGACGAGGCGGTGCTCGACTACACCCACGTGATCGCCTTGGACAGTACGAACGCAGATGCCTACTATCGCCGCGCCCACGTGTGGTCCAGGAAAGGCGACGGAGCCAACGAAAGCATCGACCTCACCGAGTTTTTAAAGCTCGCCCCAAATCACCCCCAGGCCGTCGACGCCCACATGCGGCGAGGCTCGCTACGACTCAAGACAAGCCTGGATGGCGCCCTGGAAGATTTCCAGGCCGCCCTCGAAATCAATCCGCGGCACGTGCCGGCCTTGGTAGGACGGGCCCTCGTATGGTTGCAGAAAAACGAACTTGATAAGGCTCTGGCCGATCTGACGGAAGCCATCCGCATGAATCCCACCACGGGTAGCCTGCTCTATCGGCTGCGTGCGTCAATTCGCCTCTCGCGCAAGGAGTACGATCTGGCGATCGTGGATCTGACGGCGGCGATCCGGGCCGAACCCAACAACGTCGACCAGTTGCTCACTCGAGCAACGACGTGGTTCGAGAAGCGAGTTTATCAAAAGAGCATTGACGATTGCCGTGCCGCCATGGCCATCGAGCCGCGCAACAAGCGCGCCCACACTCTTCTCGCAATTGCCCAAATGGCGGACGGCAACGGCGACGAAGCCCTGAAGACGTGCGCGCGGTTATTGGAGATCGCTCCGGACGATCCGGACGCCCTGCTTATACACGGCGACGCGGCAAGAAATCAAAGGAAGTGGCACATGGCGTTAGCTGATTGCGAGCGCCTGATGCAATTTGAGGACCGGAAGGGAGATGCTTACCGCGAGCGCGGCGAACTGTGGCTGGCGCGCGGGAAGTGGAAAAAGGCGATCACCGACTTCGATGAAGCCGTTCGGCTAAAGCCGGACGACGCTTATGGCTGGTCGTTGCGAGCCGAGTGCTGGATCAAACTCAAGGAATACAATCAGGCGATCGCCGACCTCAACGAAGCCATTCGGCTGAAACGGCACGACGGCTATACGTGGTCGTTGCGAGCCGAGTGCTGGATCAAACTCAAGGAATACAAAAGGGCGGTCGAAGACGCGGATGAAGCGCTGCGGTTGGATCCCGCATTGGAGTATGCCTCGCTGCTTCGCGAGAAGGCTAAAGAAGCTAACGGCGCGAGAAAATCCGGCCCAATCGTCAATCGAACGAAGCCCTTCTGGCGGAGGTGACCGCCGCCACCGGCAGAAGACGATGACGGCACGTAGGCTCCGAAAGCGGACGGGATCCCATGGTGAAGCCGCTAACCAACTCGGCCCGACACCCCGACGTAGCTTGCCATGTTGGGTTTCCCCACTTCGGTGAAATCGATCGAAGCGTCGAATCGCGAGTTGCTGGCGCGCGGCGACTGCCCCGGCGGATGCCGCGAGCTGGTTTCGCGCTCAGGACGAACCGACCTTAGCTCGGAACAGGCGACAAGGCGATGCGGCGAGTGCGTCGGTATTGGCGTCCGAAGCGGATTATGGCTAGCCCGCAGGTGCGTTCGGTCACGCCGACGATCGCAATTCCGGACGTTCGCGATCCAGCAGGGGCACAGCTTCAATATGAGCCGGGACCTTGGGACCATTCGTCCCGACGTGCGTTGAACCGAGCACTCACCTCCGCGGTCAGAACGAGGTGACCAGGGTGCCCCTGGAGGCGGCTCCTCGAGCATCCGTACCGGCTCTAGTGCCGCTCGCGGTTCTAATGGCTCGCACCCTGGTGCCCTTTCGGCCGAAGACGTTAGCGAAATCGGCCGCCCGGCTATCGATGTTTGCCGCCCCGCAAGGTAAGTGTCTGCCAGCGCAACGGGCAAACCAACCCCAAGGAGAAAACGATCATGAGGCGAACAAGGCACGTTCCGCTTCACGGGGTCGAGCGCCCAAATGCGAGCGAAGCGGCCCAGCACCTGGATTGTGGCCCGGAGCATCACGATGTCGCGGCCTCGATCGGTGGCCGGCTTTTCTCGGTTACGGCGGCCGAGCTTGATCGCATCCTACGATTATCGAGCGCATTTCATGGCGTTCCTTCCAACTGAATGGCGTTCGACAAAAAGAGGGCTTTAGGAATTTATCAACCGCAATACGGCTGCCGCAAGAGATGGAGGAATCTTCATGCGATGATAGCGTCGATCGGTTTGCCGTGGTCGATGTCGAGGCGTTTGCGGCCGGGAACTTCGAGCTTGCGGGAGTCGAGACCGAGGAGCTTGAGGATCGTGGCGTGAATGTCGGTCACGTAGTGCCGTTCTGCAACGGCGTGGAAACCAATCTCGTCGGTGGCGCCGTGTACAACACCGCCTTTGATGCCGCCGCCAGCCATCCAGACCGAGAAGCCGTAGGGATGATGGTCCCGTCCGTCGGCGCCTTGGGAAGCAGGCGTGCGACCAAACTCGGTGGCGAAAATCACGATCGTCGAGTCAAGCAGGCCGCGTTGTTTGAGATCCTTGAGCAGCCCTGCCACGGGCTTATCAACCGCTTTGAAAAGCTGCGCGTGGTTGCCTTTGAGGCTGCCATGCGCATCCCACGCGCCGGCTCCACCGGCCCCATGTTGAACCTGGATGAAACGGACACCGCGTTCGATCAATCTACGGGTTGCCAACATCTGCGAACCGAATTCGCGCGTGGCCGCGTCGTCGAGGCCGTACATGTCGTGAGTTTCCCTCGTCTCGGACTCGAAGCCCAGGGCTTCCGGAACCGACGTCTGCATGTGGAAGGCGAGTTCATACGCCTTGATACGTGCCAAAAGCGCCGGATCATTTGGATACTCAACTCCCTTGAGCCGGTTGAGCCGGTGGGCCAATTCGAAGTTGAGCCGTTGTTCGTCAATCGACTGCCCGCCGGCCGGTTTGCCGTAGTCGAGCGGGTTGGCTGGGTCGACCCGGATCGGCACGGCGTCGTGCGCGGGGCCGAGATAGTGGCCGTCTTTCGCGTTCCAGTACTCACGGTTTCCCATCGAGATGTATTGCGGCAGGTTGTCGTTCAGCGTCCCAAGTCCATAGTGCACCCACGCACCCAGGTTAGGAAATTCACCGTCCAGCATGTGGCGCCCCGAGTGGAATTGAGTCTGCGCTCCGTGGTTGTCGTCCGTGGTCCACATCGAGCGAAGGACGCAGATATCGTCCACACAGCTCCCCATGTGCGGTGCCCAGTCGCAGACTTCGATACCACTTTCACCGTATTTGTTAAAACCGACCTGCAATCCGTAAAGCTTGTGACGGATTTCGACATTGAATGCGACTTCACGCCGCTTCAGCTTCTCGGGACTCTGAGTGTCTGCGTAAGGCGTGTCCAGGATCGACTTGCCGGCGTATTTATTGATCTCCGGCTTGGGATCAAACGACTCCAAGTGAGACATGCCTCCATTCATGAACAGCCAGACCACGCTTTTCGCCCGAGGAGCGAAGTGCGGTTGCCCATCGGGGGGCTGCCATTTCTCAGGCTCATCGGCCTTCACGATGCCCTCTTCCGCCAGCATGGCGCCGAGCACGAGCCCCGTAAATCCGAGGCCGAAGTCCGCGAGGAACGTGCGGCGCGATGAACAAATCTGACCTTGGAGAGGGAAGTGGGTCATTTACGGTTCCAGTGTTCCCCGTTCAGCGAATCGTGAGAAAATCATTGTGATTGAGAAGCGTCTGTACGAGGTTGACCCGCGCAGCGCTTTTGGCGTCCGGTCGATTCGTGACGATCGCCAATTCGGACATACGGTTCAGTAGTTCGGCCATGGTGGCCTGCTCGTCGGCCGTTGGTTCGACCGACAGGATGGTCGTGAAGGCGAGACGAAGGAAGTCGGAATCTGACGGCGTCGGGCAAGCTGCTTCGACGCGCCTCGCAATCCGGCCAGCCATCTCGCTCACGAATGGGCTGTTCTCCATCGCGAGCGCTTGCTGGGGAACAATACTTTCGGTACGCCGATAACAGTCGAGCACGCTGGCGTCGTCGAAGGTCGAGAGGAATTTCTGGTGGTCGTTGTGCGAATGCACAAAGTACAAACTGCGGCGGCGCGAGGTTTCATCGTTGATCGCGATCGACGGACCACCCAGCGACAAATCGAGTTCCCCGGCGAGCGACAGCAGGCTGTCGCGGACAATCTGAGCTTCGGCACGAGCCGGATTCATGCGCCAGTAGAAATGGTTCTCGGGATCGGCGGCCAAGGTCGATTCAGCGGCTCCGGCATTCGACGACGACAGTCGATAGACCTGCGATGTCACGATCAGCCGGTGAATGTGTTTCATGCTCCAGTCCTGCTCGATCAGTTCGCTGGCCAGCCAGTCGAGCAGTTCGGGATGCGTTGGTGGGGTTCCTTTGCGGCCGAAGTCAAACATCGTGGGAACCAGCGGTCGACCCATGTGGCGGGCCCAGATGTGGTTGATGGCGACTCGGGCCGTCAGAGGATGCCGCGGATCGGTCAGCCATTTCGCGAAGGCGCTTCGCCGCCCAGTGCTCGTCGGGGGATAAGGCGCGTTGGCGTTGCGATTTTGATAGTCTTCCTGCGTCTTCCTTGCGCCGGGCAGCGGCGTGTAGGTCTCGCTCGGCGTCTCGACCGCCTTGATCGCCGCGATCACCTTGTTCGCCGAGTCGAGGGCCGCCTTCGTGGCGGCGAGTTTCTTCTCCGAGGCGACGTTCGGTTCGGCGCTCGTCTGGAGCAGCGCCAGTTCCGCCCGACTCAGCTCTTCTTCAGCGCGGGCCGCGGCCAGGACGCGTTCCGATTTGGAGGCCGCCAGTGCAAGCGTCGGTAGCTCCGCCGCCTGTGCGACATTGGCTCGGTCGGCGGTGGCGCGGGCTTCGATCGAGGCGAGTCCGGCGTCGGCGGTTCTTAAAGCTTTCTCAGCAACAACGAGGGCGAATTGCATTTGATCGGCGCTGGCCGGTTGCGTCGTCGCCGCGCCGGATTCCTTTCCGGCAGCCAGTGTCTCGGCGAGCTTCGCTTTCGCTGCATCCAACGCAGCGCGCGCGCTCGCGAGTTGTCGTTCCGCAGTCTGCCGATGTGCTTCCACGACGAAGTCACGGAGGCCGGGGCTCGTTGCTTCCAGCGGCAGAGGCACCGATTCGATCATCAGGTTCTTTCCGTCCAGTCGCAGGAATGCCGGGACGGCGGGTTCAATGGTGCGCGTTTTGTCCGGGTTGCGGTCGTCGCCGCGAATATGCAGATAAGTCGCTTCGTCGAGATGCGCATCGAAGGCGCGCGGAATGCCGTCCTGCTCGAAATCGGTCTGTCCGGGCACCATCTCGGTGCGAATCTGATACGGTTCGAAGATGGCTCGCAGTTCGTAGTACGCGACCTGCGACAGGGGGTCGTATTTGTGGTCGTGGCATTTGGCGCAATTGAAAGTCAGGCCGAGCATTGCTTTAGCGGTGTGCTCGATCGTCTCATCCAGCCAGGTCGTGCGATTGAAGATGAAGTACTGCCGCGCCAGATACCCGGTGGCGCGCAGTCGATCGAGGTCGTTCGGATAGAACTCGTCCGCGGCGAGCATCTCGCGGAGCATCTGGTCGTAACCCTTGTCGGAGTTCAGCGACTCGATAATCCAGTCGCGCCAATGCCAGATGTGCTTCTGGGAATTGCGGACCTCGGCCCCCAGGCCCCACCAATCGCTGTAGCGCCAGATGTCCATCCAATGCCGCCCCCAGCGCTGCCCGTATTGCGAACTATCGAGAAGCCTCGCCACGACTTTGTCATAGGCTTCGGGTGTCTGATCAACCAGGAATGAGTTGATCTCCTCCAGCGTCGGGGGCAGGCCGATCAGGTCAAAATAGACGCGCCGCAACCAGACTCGCTTATCTGCCTCAGCCTGTGGCACGAGCGAACGTCGGAGATGATCGGCAGCGATGAACCGGTCGATCGGATTGCGCTGCCAGAGAGTGACCTCGGGGGAGGACTCATCAAACGGAGGGAGCCGCGGTCGCACGGGAGCCTTGAATGCCCAATGATGGCGGGGGTCTTGTTCGGGCCGCTCGTCTGCGGGGGCCTCGGCTTTTTCGGCAACCCATTGCCGGATCGTCGCAATCTGGTCTGGGCTGAGCGGTTCGCCTTCCGGTGGCATGCGTTCGGCATCGTCTGCCGACGTGACTCGTGTCAACAGCAGGCTGCCGCTCACATTCCCGGGCTCGATCGCCGGCCCCGTGTCCCCCCCCTTGATGGCCAGTGCGGCCGTGTCGAGCCGCAAACCCGCTTCCTGCTTCAGCACACCGTGGCACGCGGTGCATCGCTCTCGCAGTATCGGCCTGACCTGCTTGAGATAATCCACGCGATCGTCCGCTGTACTGATCGGCGGCGCGAGGATCGGCAACAGACCGACAGCGAGTATTAAGCGACAATTGGCGCTGAAGCGCGCTATGATGATTGCGAAACAGGGACTCATTGAGGCTCCTCCTTGCGTCGCCGTTTCTTCAAACCATCGGATCGCCGGAGACGATGGTCGTGCATGCAAGCAGCGACCATCAGGCCACAGGCGACGAGCGCACAGAGCAAGTTGGACGGCAGGCCGCTTCGGCAGTCGGGCGGCGCTTTGGCGCACACAAACATCCCACCAGCTTGTCACGCCGAACGCCACCCTGCAATAGCGGCACAGGTCGCCTTAGGCTCGCAGCGCCTGCAACGGAAGAACCCACTTGTGAGGCTCGTGGCCAGTAGGCTCCATGTCGACTGCTGGCAAGGAACCCCTTGTCGGACGCTGTCATTCAAGCACGCAAAACCTCTGGTAGCAGTGTGATCCACTTCGACAACGAATGGTCCGCGATGGGCGTAACCGATGGGGACGGCTTCGTCAAGCTGCTGTTGCCCCAAGGCTGCCACGAACTGAGTCTGGGGGCGATCGCACGCTCGACTCAATCGGGCTACCGAGGGGACAACACCGCGTAGCCCCGCGGGCCGGGGAGTCCTTGGCTGCACCTACTTGCCGTTGCAATGGGGGCGACCAGAATGGCCGGCGCACTTCCGCTGTTCGTGATGATCCGATGCTGCTTGGTGTGTTCCTGCCATGGGACTACGAGCTTGAATGCCCGTGCACCTCGCATGTGTTATGATCCGAATTCACGATTCTCAGTTCCCTCCGAGACCAGCAATATGCCATCCGACTTCCGCACCCGACTCAAACGGGGTGATAGGCTCCTCGGCACCATGGTCACCCTCGCATGCCCAGCGACCGTCGAGATTCTGGCCGACATCGGCTTCGATTGGCTATTCGTCGATGGGGAACACGGGCCCCTCGATACGGGCGACATCCTCGGCATTCTCCAGGCCGCCAACAGTCGTACTCCGTGCATCGTGCGCGTCCCCGCCGTCGATGAAGTCGCGATCAATAAGGTCCTCGACCTCGGAGCAACGGGAATCATCGTCCCTCAGGTCAATACACCCCAGCAGACCAAGGACGTCGTCCGCTTCGCCCGCTATGCTCCCCTCGGTAGTCGAGGAGTTGGCCTCGCCCGGGCGCACGGCTACGGACTCCGCTTTCAAGAGTACATGGCTACCGCCAACGAGCAGGTCGCGGTGATTGTCCAGGCGGAACACGCCCTTGCCGCAGAGAATATCGAATCCATCGTGCAGGTCCCAGACATCGATGCCATCCTCCTGGGTCCATACGACCTGAGCGCCAGCCTCGGCCACACCGGCGAGCTCGACCACCCGTCAGTCGTCCAGGCCATCGACCATATCACCCGGACCTGCCAGGCTGCAAAGATGCCACTTGGCTATTTCGGCGTCTCCGCCGGTTCCGTCAAAACCATGATGGACCGCGGCTACTCGCTAATCGTCGCTGGCGTCGACACTCTCTTGCTGGGCGCTGCAGCAAAGTCCCTCCTCCGAGATCTCAAGAACTGATCTCAAGAACTGATTGTCCCGACTTGAGGCCCCTATGTCGAAAACCCTCTTCACCCGGGTTCGGATTCTGGACTGTTCGGGCGACGATCCGTTCGTTGGAGAACTGCTCGTTGAAGGAAACCGCATCTCGGCTATCGCCCGGGATGGAAAGTTTCTGGTCCGCGATGGTGCCGACGTCATCGACGGCGGCGGAACCGCTACGCTCATGCCCGGCCTGATCGAGTCGCACGCCCACCTCAGCATCAACAATGCCGCCACACTTACGGAGATCGGCGCGATCCCGCCAGAGGAAACGACTCTGATCGCCATGCACAATGCGCGGCTCTACCTGGACTGCGGCATCACCAGTTGTATCAGCGCGGCTGCTGCCAAACCGCGCATCGATGTCGTCATCCGCAACGAAATCAACGCCGGAAAAATCCCCGGACCGCGGCTCCTCGCTGCGACCCCCTGGCTCACGGTCACCTCTGGGCTGGGCGACATGCGCACCCTCCACATGCCCGACGTCTCCTCCATGGCCATCGTTGTGGATGGCCCGGAAAACTACCGCCGTGTCACCCGCGAACTCATTCGCGAAGGGGTCGACATCGTCAAGCTCGTCATCTCGGGCGATACTTTCGTCCCCCACGCCCCTTCTCATGCCACGGTGATGAGCGAAGCCGAAGTCGCTGCTGCAGCCGAAGTCGTGCACGCTCACGGCAAGCGGATGAGCGCTCACGCCCGTAGCGCTGGCGCGGTCAAGCTCGCCGTCAAGTACGGAATCCGGATGGTTTACCATGCCAATTTTGCCGACGCAGAAGCCCTCGATATGCTCGAGGCTGCCAAAGACTGGATCTTCGTTAGCCCAAACATCGGCTTCACCGCCACCGCGTCCCAGGGAGGCCACGGTGCGTTCACCGAAGAGCAGATTCAGCAATTCGGCTTCCGTGAAGAACTCCAGGGAGCTGCGGCCGGTCTCCAGGCACTCAAAAACCGCGGCGTCCGCATCCTCGGTGGTGGCGACTACGGCTTCTCGCTCACTCCGCACGGCGACAATGCCCTCGACCTCGATCACCTCATCCGCTTGTGCGGCTTCACTCCGATGGAGGCCCTGCAAAGTATGACGAAACACGGCGGCGCGGCGATGGACCTCGGCGACGAATTAGGACAACTCTGCCCCGGCTTCCTCGCCGACCTGTTGCTCGTCCAAGGCGATCCTCTCACGAACCCCAAACTTCTCGTCGAAAAGAAGAATCTCCTCGGCATCATGAAAGATGGCCAATTCCACCAACGTCCGTTAGCCTCGTGAGATCTGCGGGGCGGCAGGACGGTCACCGGCAATTGGGCACGCCACATCGGCGTCACCTTCAACTGCGAAGCTGAACGAAGGCTACATGAGGGGCGCGAGGTGTTCACCTGTAAGGCCGAATCGGGGGAATACCTGGGCGCCTCGGTCGCTCTCAACATCGACGGCGAGATGGTGGTTGATCGTGGGGCGGATGGGCCGACGAATCCCGCACAACAAATGGGGGGCGGGCACGCAGCTTCATCAACGCACCGCAAGCGGCGCGCCACCGAGTCTCAGCCGCTATCCAATCAACCCAAAAGGCAAACACTGGCGGCTGGTGCCGTGATCGGCATCGGGTTCGCCTCAATCGCAGTTCCGGTCTGATCGCATAGCAATGGCACCACGGAGCATGAAACGGCCCGCCCCGGATCCATCCTGAAAGGCACCGCCTACCATTTTCGCTAATGCTTTCCGCCGCATCGGCCGATACTAGGGGCGAAAAATGTGTCGAACGAATCCAGGGAGACGCATGGTTTTTGAGGTGCGTGTGGGGATGCTCATAGCCCGGCCCGTTCGCCGACGTCTGGCGGCGCTTGTCGTCGCCGCTGCGGCAGGCTGCACCCCATCGTCCCAGTTGGCGAGGCCATGGAGCCCACCCACCACTCACGCCCCTGTGGCCAGCGCGCCCGATGGTCGATTCGTTCCGCGGCCGGCCTTGGGACCGACGAGCGCTGGCGGGGGACCATACACTAATGTGGCGCAACCGACGGGGCGTCCGATGCAAGGCGGTCAGGCTGGCGGCGCCGAAGTTGTGCCCACGCCGCGACCGGACAGTCCAGGGTCCGGCCCGGCCTTAGCTCCCGGTTGCCTTCCCGGCGCACCTGGCCAAGGGCCCGTGACCGCGCCACCCGCCCCTCCGAGGCCGGCACGTTGGTGGCGAGGGTTTCTGCCCGCGCACGGCACTGACGAAGACCGTCCCGGTTGGTGGACACCGGATTACGGCGGGGGCACGTCGGCTTGAACATGATCCGCCGCGTCATCAATAGTCGGCCGCGAATCGAGTTCCGAAGCCATAAATAAATCCCTGAGTGCCCGTGCCCGGGCTGTTAATCGCGTCGTTGGCCGTCAGGCTCGCTGCGTTCCGCTCCATGATGTCGAAGTTGAACTGCAGTTTGCTGTTGGGGTTAAAAAACCAATTCAAGGCAAAGGTGTGACCGAGGATCGTACCGCCGCTGACGCCTTTCTGATTCAGATCGAGGTAATTGAGGCGATACCCCACCTGCCAGGCCCCGGTGCCGAAGATCCGGCCGTTCCGCCCGCGGACCCAAAATGCATTCTCGATTGGAATGACGCGCCCGACGAGCGCCTTCTGGTAGTCGTAAATGCGGTGTTCGCCCGTCAGGAAATACATCACCTGGAAATATCCCCCCCAGAAATACAGCGAACCCAGATTTTTGGCTCCTGGCACACTGTGCGGGTCGCCATTGGGCGGCGCGCCGTTGCTGCCAGTGCCGGCGGGAAAGGCGACCGCGTCGGTGGTCCAGTTACCCGTGTATTCCGCTTGGACGAACAGCGGCCCGCGCTGATACATGAACTCGGGGTTCACGATCATCTGATACTGGCCTCCGAGGTAGTTGGTGTCCGCCCAAGCCGTGAGCAGTGCGTCCGGTCCGTTCCGCAGATCGCCGCGGGTTCGGTAGCGAATGAGGCCGTTATCGATGCCCCGCTGGCACGCCCCGATCCCTACGTGCATGAAGTTTCGACCATTGGCCGGTTCGTCATACCAGGGTAGATAGGTGACGCGGCCTGCAATCTCTCCCTGCCCGTCGCCAATATTGAACGCATCTCCGTTGGTGACGTTTTTAAACACGCCATACGCGTAGGTCATCCGCCGGTTTTCGCTCCAGTTCCAGGCCATGATGCCCGGTGCGAAGCCATTGGCCGAGGGCGAGATGAAGGCATCGTTGGCAAAGTTGCGTTCCATGAAATCGAGATAACGGCTGCTCTCCAACCTTTCCAGACCGAAGGGCTCTTTCATGTTGCCAATCTGCACGTTGCCGAATAACGGCACGCGACGGAAGTTCCACCAGAGGTCCGTGGGGTTAATGACGAAGAATGTGCGATTTTCCAAAACCTGCACGTTCGATCCCTGGTTGCCGATGCCCCCTGGGCCCACCTGGGGCGCGGCCTTTGTAGGATCTTGGACCGTTACGGCGTTGACGAAGTTGAATTCCGCGCTCCAGTCGCAGGTCTCGTACATCGAGCCTTCCGCGCGTAAACGGGCTCGCCGGACGTCCACCGCATCCTGATATTGGGCGGTGTTCGGCGAGGTATTTACAAGGCCGCTGGGTGTTCCGTTCAGGGCAACGTAATCGACTTGCGTACGGCCGCCGACGTGAAAATAGAAGTCGCGGTTTGGCGTGCGAAACTCTAAGCCGTTATTCCACACGCCGGTCATGTTGAGGACGCTTCCGACGCGATAACGGGGCGGGGGGCCAACCGGCGTGGGTGGCGGCGGCCGCTGGGCCTCTTCCAATTGTTGTTGCAGCGATTCGTATTGAAATCGCTGTTCTTCGAACTGCTGCTCCAACTCGCGCAGCCGAATTTCCAGGTCGGGATCGGGACTGCCGTTTGCCGGCGGGGATGCTTGGCTGGCGAGTCCGAAGTACGCAGCCGGCGGTCGAGGACGCGGCAAAATGGACGGCGCGGGCTCCGCAAAACCGGGCCTTTGCGGTTGCTGGGCATTGAGCGGCGCGGTTGAAAGAAGGCCGACCGCTACGATGAGAATCCGGAGTGCTACGACCAATCGCCGCCTCACGAAAACGCGCGGGCCGAATCGCCGCACTCGGCCATCAGCCTTGCGCGCCTTGTCGGCAATCGACGTTTTCATAGCTCGTGGGATCACGTCTCTGCTATGAACCTGCACCGGAAGCTTTACCGGGCAGGCCGCGTGCACCGCCTACGCAAGCGATTCGGGAGACGCTTCCCTGCGAGTTTTTCATCGGCTGGACCAGGAATGCCACTTGTGCCGCATTCGTCGAGAAAACCGTCTGCGCAGTTTAAGCTGCGCGGACAAGGCAAAGATTGCGGGCGGCCGACTCGGAGATGCCTTGTCTAATGAGGGATAGAGAAGCTCCAACGGGATCGCGCCCGCGACCCGTGGACGAGCGTCGATTCCCTAGCGACGCGCCGCCGATACAACCGGATAGACCCGGCTTTCCTAGCAAACACGAAAGGAGCAACCCGCCATGCGGGCTCGAAGCAAGGCAGCAACCCTGGTTCTCGTTGCCCTAGTCACCGCTGTCGCCAGCGCGAGCCAGCCCTCGCCGTGTTGCCCGGAATGCGGCTGCTCAAGAACCAGAAAGATTTGCAAGCTGGTGTGCGAAATGAAAGAGGACGTCGACTATGAATACGATTTCGATCGCGACGACTACTGCCTCCCGGCCACCAGCAAGATCCAGGGAAGGAAATGGCTCCCCGACTGCGACAGCTTGTTCGGTTGGCGCAAGGTTCTGATCTGGCAACCCCGGTGTGAATGCAAAATCCACACGCGTAAAACGCTGGTCAAGATTCCCGTGATCAAGAAGGTGCCTAGCTACAACTGCGTGGTCGAATCCATGTGCTGTCAATGCGGCAAGTCGCGGGTGGATGCCGAAGCGACGGCGAAAGCGCGCGAGCAGGGAATCAGCCCCCCCTCGGTGGATACGCCTCTTGTGCTTGATGAGCCAGATTCGACGAACGTGCTTGTCGGTGATGCGCGACGCAGCACGACGCCAGTCCGATAATCGGCCGGCCATTCGGCACCTCGCCTCCGATCCTCCCTAATAAATTTCTAACACAACGACCACCAATTGCTCACAAACCGCCTCTACCCTGAATTAGCTTCTTGGCTTGGTTGGACACGCTAGGCCGGTCAGTCGTATCTCATTGAAGCACAGGCGCTTGGGAGTGATCGGATGAGGCGGATCGTCGTCGTTGGTCTGGCGTTTTTTGCTTTGGTCGGGGGGGCGCGAGGGGAGCCGAAAGACGCCGAACGGGGGCCTGTGGGCACGCATGTGGTCAGCACGCCCGCGGAGGTCCGGTTTGTGGATGCCGGGGGAAAACCTCTGGGCGCGGTCCGTGGCGGCACCGTCCTCGACGTCTTGGAGACCAAGGGCGAAATGCTGCGGGTTGACCGAGGGTGGATCAGCCGCAAAGACGTCGTGCCCCAGGAGGATGCCATCGAGTTCTTCAGCCGGCAGCTCAGCGACGCGCCCACGGCGGTCGGCTACGCCAGTCGCGCCCGCGTTTGGAACTACCGCGGCGAGTACGACGAGGCGATTCACGATTGCAACGAGGGCTTGCGGCTCGATCCCGATTGCGCCACGGCCTATGACCGTCGTGCCCAGGCCTTAACGGCCAAGGGCCAGGTTGACGAGGCGCTGGCCGATTTCGAGCGAGCCATCTCTTTGACGCCGGACTACGCGAGCACTTATAGCTACCGCGCCCGGGCCTGGCTTGAAAAGGGAGACTTCGAAAGAGCCCTTGCAGACTGCGACGAGGCTCTTAACCGCGACCCGGCCATCTACCTGGCCCACTACGTTCGCGGCCGTGTGTGGACCCGCCAGGGGGCGTCCGAAAAAGCCATCGCCAGCTATGGGCGGGCGATCGCCTTGAATCCGCACTATGTTCCGGCGTTGAACGCTCGCGGGAACGACTGGTATGGCCGCGGAAAGTTTGCCGAAGCCGAGGCCGATTACAGTGCGGCTATTCGCCTCGATCCCAAATTCGACATCGTCCACGTGCATTACAACCGGGGAAACGCCCGATTGCGCCAGGGCAAGACAGAACTCGCCAAGGCCGATTATCGCGAAGCGCTTAAACACGATGCGTCCTATCTGCCCGCCATGCAAGGACTGGCGGCTTGCTTCGCGGCCCAACACGACTACGAGGCGGCCGTTGAGTGGCAAGAGAAGGCCGTGAAACTGGCCAACGCCGAGCAGAAAGCGAAGCTCAAATCGGTGCTGGCCCACTATCGGGCCGCGCAAAACAAGTGATGTCGTGCAGCCGCCGCTTGGCTGGCCGGATCGACTCTCGCGTGCTTTAGCTTCCGTAGCCCCGTTGGTCGTCGATGTCGGCGGGGGTCAGCTCGAAGATGGCTGGCGGCGGGACAGTTGGTGCAGGCGGGGGCACGATGGCCGTGGGCATCGAGAACACCTGCGGCGTGCCCGTCAACGATGCGTGCAGCGTTCCCTCCAAACCGTAGCGATCGACATCAATCTTCATGTCGCTTCCGGGCTGGCTCTCTCCAATCAGACGAACGACATCGTTGTAGCTGGAGACGGGCTCGCCGTTGACTGCCTGGATCCGATCCCCGATCTTGAGGCCCGCCTTATCGGCCGGGCTGCCACGCACAATTTGCAGAATGCGCACGCCGCCATGTCCGCTCTTGCTAAACGTGGCCCCCAACGCCGCTCGCCGCGCAACATCAAACTGGCTGGCCAACGTCGCGCGTAGGGTTCCACGCAAACCTTTACGATCCACTTTCAGACGAACGCGGTCGTTTGGTGCATGCCCGGCCACCAGATTGATGATCTCCCCGCTCGAATGCACCGGCACGTCGTCCAGGGCAAAAAGCAGATCGCCGGGACGCAAACCGGCTTCGGCAGCCGGACTGTTCGGCATTACGCCAGCAATTTGAACACCCCCGGCCGAAGGCTTGCCCAACGTCACACCAAGCGCGGCTGGCTCACGGATCGGCGGAGCGGCCTCTTCTTCGAAGGATACGGCTGCCGCTTGCCCCTCAGCGGCAAGGGCGATCCGGCCCGACGCGGCAAACAGGCCAACCAGAAGGATGTGAACGCACCGCATCGCGTGGCTCCCGACGAGCGAAAAGGACAGTCCATTCGGGGTCCTTAATCTATCGTATCGGTCGAACGGACGAAGATCAAAAATCCAACCGTGCGCTGGCGGCAGTTTTTGCTGGACGCCGTCAAGCGCCGCGGCCGTTTTTCCGGCTGGTCCAGGATCCCCCGTCCCACGCCGTTTGTCAGATCAGGACCGACTTTATTCTTCCTGACTGTGGCGCACGATAACGCCGTCGACCATGTAGATTACGTCCGCCGCGATGTTGGTCGCCATGTCCCCGATGCGTTCCAGGTGCTTGGCAACGGCGTAGAGTTTGAGCAAGGTTTCGGCCTGCTGAGGAGCCTGGCGGATCGCGGCGCGAATCTCGTTGTGGATCGATCGTCGCATGGAGTCGAGCGCGTCGTCGTCACGTCGAACCTGGTGGGCGATGCTGCTGTCCCCGCGGATCAGTGCATCGAGGCTGGCTCTGAGCATGTTTTGGGCATGTTCCCCCATGCTGCGAAAGTCGATGTCGGTCCTGTCACCACGGGTCCGGGAGAGGTAGGACGCTCGCTTCGCGACGTTTTTCGCCAGCTCGGCAACGCGCCTTAGCTCGTTGCTGATCTTGAGAATCGCCACAACAAGGCGCAGATCGCGGGCCGCGGGCTGGTAGAGGGCAAGCGTTTGTAGGCATTCCTCTTGCAAGTCGACCGCCGCGCGATCGATGTCCGCGTTCATAGCCATCGCTTTTTTGGCAGATCCGTCGTCCTGGTTCGCAAGCGCAGTGATCGCCTGGGAAATAGCGATTTCTGCCAGCGAGCCGAGGCCCAGGACCTCGTCCTTCAATCGGGCAAGCTGGCGAAAGATGTGCTTGGCCATCCGGGGGTAACGCCAGGGTATCCTTGAGTCGGCCGGCGAGGGCAAACTAAATCGACAGCAACATCCGGACCGTGTCAAGGATCGCTGGCATGAAGCGGTCCACGAAGCGTCCGCGCGTGACGCTGGTCGATGGTGGTCACCGACAACGGCGTGTGCGGCGGGGAGCGCAGGCCGACGTGAATCCCCAGCCATGTGTAGGAGATGCGATACCCACGGATTTAGGCGGGCGCGAGGGGTGAATGCTGAGAGCACCAGAACGAAGCCTCCCACTGATAAGAGGCTCTGACAAAACCGCTGTTTTATGAAATGCAGTCGTGAAGGGCGATGCGGGAACAGATCACGGCGGCAACCAAGGTGTTCCAAGCCTCTTGGATAAGGTGCAGGCGATCATAACGTACTCGCAACCGACGCAGCCCCTTCAGCCAACTGATCGTTCGTTCAACCACCCAACAGACTTCACCGGTGCCGGGCTGGCCAGGGTTTCGCTTTCGCCTGAATCTGCATAGAGCAATCTTCTTAGCTGTGACTCGGCGGGCCGCAGAAAAGGTGAGGAAACCGAACCAGGGCGAGCATACGAACAGACCCTCTTCCTACGAAGTAGGTCCAATTATTGGGCGGCCGTCCCCCCGGCCCTCGAATATGTCCGCGCTAAGCGAGGGATTGATTCACTTCGACCAAATCAACAACCGTCGTTTCTGGTCAAGGTGGAAGACGGCCGACGAACTTGAGAAGCAAGCGGCTGAGTTCCTGACCAGCTTCCGCGGTTATACGCCTTGGTGAAAGAAAGGGATGAAGCTGAAGATCAGGAAACCGAATCGCGCCGAGCGTTTGCCGTTGCCAATCAAACGAAAGGCACCCGCTGCCAAGTGCGGGCAGCGGGTGAATTGAGGTGGGCGAATACAGTCTACGAACCTCTGGCCACCGGCTTGTCGAACCACGTTGGCGACTCTCCAGGTTTTTGCCCCAAGAACTTGACGGTGAACCCGTTTGCACGGCAACGGCGTCGGGCAAGAGAAGCTGGGAGCGTGCAACCGACCAACTCGTGCAGGCGGAGCTTCCGCTCAAGCACCAGCACGATTGCTCGAAG
The DNA here is from genome assembly GCA_035550375.1 of Pirellulales bacterium. Lineage (GTDB taxonomy): Bacteria > Planctomycetota > Planctomycetia > Pirellulales > JAICIG01 > DASSFG01. Next base: position 26,707 of record DASZPH010000074.1, read on the forward strand.
CCGAGAGGCAACATGTCTTGACTGGAAAACTTCTCCAGGTATGCAAAGGGACCAGTCAACGACAAGGCGAAGCATGGGAGGCCGAGTATGGGAGCGAACGGAACGCCCGCGGGCGACGAGGAACTGATTCTGGCGCTGGCGGCCGGGTCGACGGTGCGGGAGGCGGCCGAGAAAGCCGGCGTCGGGGAACGAACCGTCTACCGCCGGCTGGCGGACGCCGACTTTCGGCGGGCCGTCGGCGAGGCCCGCGGAGGGCTGTTCGATAGCGCGCGGGGCCGGCTGGCCGGGCTCGCCAGCAGGGCCGTCGAGACCTTGGAGCGGCTGATGAAAAGCGACAAACCCGCCGAGGCCCTGGGGGCCGCGAAAGCCGTCCTGGAGATGGGGCCGCGGTTGCGTGAGGCGACCGAAGCGGAAGAGCGGATAAGCCGCTTAGAGGACGAGGCCGACGACGAGATCGACGGTGTCCAGACGCCCGCGGAGGAGGAGGAACTTCTGGCGTTGGCCGCGGGCGCCGCCTTGCGGAATGGCGCCGAACAAGCCGGCGAACGAACGGCGCACCACCGGCTGGCGGACGCCGATTGTCGACGGGCCGTGAGTCGGGCCCGGGGCCGGCTGCTCGATTCCGCTGTGGGCCGGCTGGCCGGTCTCGCGGGCAAGGCCACCGGCATCTTGGAGCGGCTGATGGAAAGCGACCAGCCGTCCGTGGCCCGGCGGGCCGCGAAAGCCGTCTTGGAACTGGGGCCGCGGTTGCGTGAGGCGACCGAACTGGAAGAGCGGATGAGCCGCCTGGAAGATCGGGCCGACGAAGAGCCCCGCGGGAACCACACGCCCGACATCATAAACAACGGGTGGTACGGCGATTCTTCGACCTGAAGCCGGCGAAACTCGAAAGGCGGCAAGTCGAGACGGGCAGGGTAACGGATGTCGTGGTAGCGGATGAAGACCGCTCGGTCTCAAGGCCGCGCAACCGTGGTGGCGAGATGCCTCACCAGGAAAGCCCGCGACCAAGCCCACCCGCATTCTGGCGAACGCGGCTCCCCACGGCGACCTAGCCCGCATTGCGCACCACGCCCCCGGAGTTGCGCGACAGCGCGCCTTGCACTAACCCGAAGCGTCAGCGAGGGCAAGTCGGTCCCTCGCCCTCGCTGACGCTTCGGGTTGGTGTGCGCTGGGTGCGCAGTGCGACCTAGCCCGCCTTTACGGCCGAGTGGCGAAGATCAGAGCGGAACCGCTCGAGGGGCCGCCGTCATGCCGGAATCGGTTTGTCATCGCCCGCGGGCCTGCCAAAGTCTGCCAATCTCTGCCAAAGTCTGCCAATCTCTGCCCCGACGTCCTCGGCGCCGCCCTCGATGTGATGCCGTGCGGGCAACGGCGGCAAGATGCCGCCGCTACGGCTGAGCATCGCGTGCATGCCCCGGTCATTGGCAGCTTTCATAAGCGGCGATCGGCTTGTACGTTGGAAATCGATCGCTGTTCCTGAATTTAGCAAACGGCCTGTTACCGGCCGTCCACCGGTTATGCCCCGCCTCCGTTTCTCGCTCCGCACGTTTCTGCTGCTGCTCTTCGTCGCCAGCCTGATCGGCTCGAACCTCTTCACGACCTGGCAGCTCCGCCAATTGCGCCAGGAAAACGCCGACATGCAAAAGCAGCTCGGCCGGCTGGTCGTGACCGACCGCAACAAGATCAACCTTGTCGCCGTCCCAACCTATGAAGAGATGATGTGGCGCTGGCGGATCTACGTCCCCAGGACACCGGCGCTTTTTGTGTGCGGCTCCGCGCACGAAATCCCCCAGACCGGTTTCCCGGCCGGCCACGGGGCCACGAATCTGCCGGAAGGCGAATACGTGCTGACCGCCGCTATCCGCCGTGATCGTCACGGAAACTGGCAGTTGACCATAGCGCATCGAAACGGGTCGGGCAGCTTCGGAATCTCCGACGAGGATGCCGGCTGGCTCGTCGACAGTCCGGGTTGGGGCACAACGCAGGCGGGCGTCAACGGCACCGAGCTGCTTGATCCAAACACGCCGATCGAGCTGCTTCGCGTTCGCGCGGCGGAAAAACTTGCAGGAGGCGGCTCTCAAAGCAGCTCCAGCCCCACCGGGCCGGGCGTCGTGCTTTGGTTCAAAAAGCAGTAGCCGGCTGGACCGTCGGCACGCCGGCGCGTGCTCGTCTGGCGAAGTGAGCCACGGCCGCCAGGAGCTCGTTTCGTTCGACCGGCTTCCGCAGATGATCGTCGCAACCTGCTTCCAGGCACTGGCTGAGTTCCCACTGCGAGCTAAGCGAGGTGAAGGCGAGGATGGGTCGATGATAGCCCGCGTCGCGAACTCGCCGCGTGGCGTCCAGGCCGTTCAGAACCGGCATGTGGATGTCCATGAGGACCACGTCGAAGGCATTGCCGACCCGCGCGGCCGATAAGATCTGGTCGACGGCGCTCTGGCCGTCGGCCACGACGCCGACGCTAGCACCGGCCCGCTTGAGGATCGCCGTGACGAGCTGTTGAATGTCGGGGGAATCTTCGCAAAGCAAGACATTAAAGCCGGCGAGGCAAGGTCGGTCGGTCACAGAATCCTCCCGGAGAACTTGGCGGCCAGCCGTCCATCGCCAACCGCTCGGACACGTCGTAGTCAGAGCACCGAACACCACCCTGGGCAAGCCTCATGCCTTGGCGCGTTGCCTGAGGAAGATTCAGCGCTTGCGGGTTAATCAGGCGGGACAATCGTGCCGACTTGAATGACCGCGTCGCGACGCGCACGAAGCGAGAACGCACTGGTCGAAAAGGCGCGCTTGAGGGCGATGTCGCCCTTTTGACGCGGCTGCTAAACCGCTCACGACGGGGCGGAAAAGTCGCTCGGATGAACCGAGTTGGTATGGCGACCCACCCTCACCCGGAGGCAGCGGGGATTAGATGAATCAGGAAATGCCTTAACGTTTTCAGGTCGACTGGCTTGACGAGATGGTGGTGAAATCCGGCTTCCGCGGTGCGCTGACGGTCTTCGGGCTGGCCCCAGCCGGTGAGGGCAACGAGCGTCACGTTCTGCAGCGTCGCATGTGCTCGGAAAGCCCGCGCCACTTCGTATCCGTCCATCTTGGGCATGCCCAGATCGATGAAGGCGATCGCCGGGGGCGCCGCCTCGGCCTGGGCCAGCGCCGCCGACCCATCGTAGACGGCCGTGACTTGCTGTCCTTGCAGCCGCAAGAGCATGGCCAGACTGTCGGCCGCATCGACATTGTCGTCGACGACGAGGACTCGCCGCAGCGGCAAGGGGTCTTCGGCTCGCTCGGCGGCAGGTGGTGGCGTCGCCGGCGCCTCGTGTTCTAAAAGGGGCAAACGAACGACGAACTCGCTTCCCGCCCCCAAACCGTCGCTATGCGCCTCGGCTGTGCCGCCGTGCAATTGGGCCAGTCCGCGCACGAGAGACAGGCCGATTCCCAGGCCGCCCTGTGACTTTCTCGTGCGGCGTTCAGCCTGATAGAACATGTCGAACAGCCGCGGCAGCGCGGCGGGCGCGATGCCGATGCCCGTATCGCGCACGCGCACGACCGCTTCGTTGCCTTCCCGTATGGCGGTCAGCCAGATTTGACCTCCGCGTTCCGTGTATTTCGCCGCGTTGTCGAGCAGGTTGGAGATAACCTGGGCCAGTCGCACGAGATCGCCGTAAAGCAGGAGGCACTCAGAAGCAACCAGAACCGTGAGCCGATGCCCTTCCGCGTCAAGCCTGGGCTGCGACGTTTCGACCGCGCGGGCCACGACCGCGGCCAGCTCCACGGCTTCGCGGCGCAGCTCGATCTTTCCTCGCATGATGCGCGAGACGTCCAGCAGGTCGTCGACCAGGCGCACCATGTGCTCCACTTGCCGTTCCATCATCTCGCGAGCCTGCCGGCCGATGGAGGCGTCGGCCCCCGGGAGCTTAAGAACGCTCAGCGAATTGCTGATCGGGGCCAGCGGATTTCGCAGCTCGTGGCCCAGCAGGGCCAGAAACTCGTCCTTTCGCCGGTCGGCCTCTTTCAGGGCCTGGTAGAGTGTGGCGTTCTCGATGGCGATCGCCGCCCGATTCGCTAGGTCCTCGGCAAGCGCCAGGTCGTGCAAATCGTAACGGCGTCCCGACTCGGCGACGATGAAGGTGATCATGCCGAGCACCCGCCCCCGTACCGCCAGCGGTATGCCCAGGTACGATCTGAGCCCCACGTCCTGCAGAAGCCGCAGATGGTCGGCGTCCCGGGCACAGGTGCTCAGCAGCTCTTCGGTAATCTCCGAAACGAGCTCCGATCGGCCGTTGCGGACGATGTTCCAGATTCCGTGCCGGGCGTTTGGATCGGTCGGATAACGTCGATGCACCTCGTGGACAAGTTCCACCTTGGCCGGATCGACGTGGGCCACCGCGACACGGCGTAGTACGCCTTGGTCGTCGAAGAGGTCGACCGCGGCCCAGTCGGCGAAGGTGGGGACGGCCAACTGGACGACGTTCTCCAGCGCGCTTTCGTAATCGTCCAGCCCGGCCAGGGCCTCGCTGGCGTTGGCCAGGAACCGGGCGTCTTCCTCAGCTCGCCTTTGCTCCGTGATGTCGATGGCCATGCCGCCGACCAGCGCGGGCTCACCCGAATGATCGGGAATAGGAAACTTGCTGACGATGGAATGATGCACCACTCCGTCGGGCTGCTTTAGGCTTTCCACCACCTGGATGCCGGCCGGACTGGCCAGCGCCCTGCGGTCGTTCTCCTTGAACTGGGCCGCCGTCTGGGGCGGGAAGATTTCGTCGTCGTGTCGGCCGTAAAGATGGTGCGCCTCCCTCTGAAAGGCCCGCATCGCCGCTTCGTTGGCGTAGACATACCGGCCCCGCAGGTCCTTGATCCACGCCAGCCCGGGAAGATGTTGCATGAAGCGGGCGAAGCGGTTTTCCAGCCGCGCGTGCTCCGCGAACAAGTCGGCCGCCGCCATGGCCGCTGCCGACAGATGGGCCACCGCCGTCGCGAGTTGCACCTCCCGGTCGGTAAATCGATGCGGTTGGCGGAAGTAGAACGCCAGCGTGCCGCATACCTGGCCGTGTGTGCGCAGCGGCACAACGAGCAGCGAACGGATCCCCTCGGCTCGGTAGGCTTCCCGCCGCAGACCCAGCATAGGCAGCAGGTCGACGTCGTCGGCGACGACCGGCGCGTCGGGCATCCCGGGAGTCTCGTCGAGGATGCCGATCGCCGTCCGCTTGTACTCTTCGGAGAGACCCAGCGCCGAGGTAATCTGCCAGCGGCCGGAGTTGGCGTGGTGACGCCAGATCGCGTGCGCGTCGGCAGGCAAGAGGCGCTCCGAGAGCCGTAGGATCGAGGCGAGCACGGCGGAGGGCTCCAGCTTGCCGGTCAGCATGGCGGAGGCTTCGACGATCGCCGTGAAATGCTCGTGCAGAGCGTCGTGTCTCGCGTGGGCCTCGCGCAGAGCGTCTTCGATTGACTGACGGGCGGCGAGCTCTCCCCTGAGCCTGTCGATCTGCAGCTTGAGCGCCGCCACATTGTCTCTTTCGGCGCTTCCGACAAGATCGGTCATGTTTCCTGGTCGAGGTTGGCCAGCGAAGCCTGCTGGGCCGCGACGATCCAACGGGAATCGTCGTCCCTGCCGGCGGGGCCGCATCACGGCAAGCATCGGTTCCGCACATCTGCCTTGGCGGAAGAACCGCGGCTGTCTGAATTAGTCGGGTGACGGGCCCACGTCTGGCGGGCCGCGAGTCCGCATTATCCGGCGCCTGGGTCGATTCTACACAGAGCCTTCCAGATTGGGCATGGCGGTTTCGACTCGTCGAGCCGCCGTGCCCGGCTGGGCTTGGTGCGGTTCGCGGCGGGGCCTTCTCAGGCGGGCACCGACTGGAGCTCGGCGCGCCCTTGCTTCACCCAGCGGGCGACGGTGGACACCAGGCGTTTTTTTTCCGCCGGTTTCGGCAGATGCTCGTCACAGCCGGCCTCCAAGCATCTGCGACGGTCCGCCGGTGACGTGAGCGCGGTGAAGGCGACGATCGGTCGACGGTAACCTTCGGCACGAACCAGTCGTGTGGCGTCGAGACCGTCGAGGACCGGCATGTTGATGTCCATCAAGACCACGTCAAACGGGTTGCCGGCGCCCGCGGCCAACAGGATTTGTTTGACCCCGCTCTTGCCGTCCGGGGCGACCGTTACCGAAGCCCCGGCGCTTTCGAGCATGACCGTCACGAGGTATTGGATGTCGGGGCAATCTTCGCAAAGCAAGACATTGCACCCGACGAGCATGGAACCTTCGAACACTTGAGCCCCCCAATCAAAGCGTAGTTTTGACGGCAATCGGGGTCGGTTGACCGGCGAGGCGTCTTGCCGGCGACCTGTGGCAAGGCGCATGCCTCTTCACGCCTGGCGAGAAAGATTCAACCTTTGCGGGTTGTTCAGGCCCGATGATTCCGCCGACTCGTGCAATCGCGTGAACCAAAAGCGAGGAACGGTCTTTGTGACGTGCGAAGGGGCTCGCTGCGGGCAACGTCGCTCGCCCCGAGCAGGCACTCTCTCACGTCGGAGGTGCTAGCGAGTGCCCCCTCGAGCAAGTGCATCGTCCAACTGAAGACGCCGGCGGCATGCCTCGTAGACGGGGAAGAGAGCCTTGTGTTCCTCCAGGTGCGGGCAGAGCTTCTCGAGGGTCTCTACAACGAGCAGGCATTCGTCTTCCGTCAGGCTGTTCAACCCCTGATTGGTGTACTGGTCAACCAGCCGGGAACACCGGCACCACTGCTTTACGTTCTCAAACTGCCACTCCGTCAAATCATCGGGGTCGCGCCGGTACAACTGATGGGCGTTGTACCAGAACAGCCAGTCTTTGTCGCGCCACGAAGTCCCTCTGGCGGGACTGGTGGAGGACGGGTAAAGCATTGCCAACTCGAAAGCGACGAGCCCGACCGCCACTAAGACAGCGCATTCCGAGGCTCGGATTCGGCGCAGCCAAGAATCCTCGCCCCTCGTGAATTCGTCCATTTGCCTCTTCTGTTCCAAGCCCGCTCGTGAACGTCCCCCCCTTGTTTGACACGGCCCTCCTAAGAAGTGTTCGTATCAAGGGGCGCAAAATTGCGGGAGAAGACACTATGTCTTCTCCCGCTTTGCCAGTGTAGATGCAGGAAATGCCACCCGGAAGGACTTTCCTTGGCTTTCTACGACAAGGATCGCGTCCGTGACGATCGGCACCCAGGATGAGCGATTCAAACGTCATCGTTGCGGAAATCGGATCGCATACGTCCGCTTCGCTGTGGGGAGCGATAGCCTAACCGCAACGACGACGCAGCAATCCTGTGTAGGCCGAGAAGCTCACTCGGCTGCCTTGCGGCGGCGACGAGAGAACCAGAATCCACCCAGGGCGGGCGTTGTGGTGAGGACCAGCGCAATCGCGTTCGGCTCTGGAACAACAGCGGCGCTGTCGATGAGGCTGCCGGAGAAGCCCGTGTTCACGGTGCTGCCTCCCGACTTCAGTTGGGAAAGGGTGTGGCTGTTGAAGAAGCCCAGCAAGGCCGTCTGATTCACGGCGCTGGAAAAGGCACTCAGGTCGGCGTTGCTTCCGCTGTAATGGAAGTTGCTCAGATTCACGACCTCGGTCGGATTGACGATCCCCATCGCGCCAACTTTGGCGATCGAGCTCAAACTAATATCAGCCGTGAAGTCGTTCGTGCCGTCGGAAACAGTCAGCACGCCACTGCCCGTCACGGGAGCGGCATCACCGCTGATCGCACCCAGAGTGAAGGTGCCGCTGATGTTGCCAAAAAGGTTCAAAGCAGAGCCCGTGCCACCCGACACGTTGTTGATTTGAAATTCATGCCCGTTCGCGTCGGGTGTGAAACTGAACGTGCCGTTGGCCCCGTTGAAGCTGAGGTGGGCGCCGGCCGTGCTCGCAAAGTCGAGCTCAAGCATGTCGCCGTAGCTGACGCCCTGGAGCGCCAAGAACACAGCCAGGCACGAAACAACATGGATTCGTCGTAGCATTCAAATCTCCCTTCGATCTGGTCCGGAATCCGGTCACACTTGGGAAAAGGCCTAAGAACGGCCAAACGTCCCGCCTCTATCACCGGGTCAGCTCACTCATGAGCACGCGCCAACAGCGCAACAAAAAACCCTGCCGCCCGATCCGGGGGGCTGTGCAGGGCTGTCAGAACCCGGGCTTGATGCCTCTCCATCGTTGGAAAGCAGGTGCAGGTTAGCGTCTCGCCCGATTCCCGTCAAGCAACCCGCGCGTGGGCAAGCAGCTTCGAGTGGCGGCGGCGAATCGCAGTGATCGGCGGCATCTCAACGACGGCCATTTCGATACGCGAAGTTCCGCACGTTGGCCCGTGGCCGCGTCACGATCGAGGTCTTGGGAGGAGCCGGCTTCTTGAAGTCGATGTGGTATTGACGCCACCACGGCAAAGATGACGATTGAGGCTGCTAACAGCGCGCTCGTAGCCCGCAACGGCGATCATCGAGAGCCGCCGAGAGATTGCCGCCGCCCACGAGCGGCTGCGAGCGACGGGGCGGCCAATTCAACAAATCTTTCTGAAGGAGCTGACGATGCAACTTGGAATGATCGGCCTGGGACGGATGGGTGCCAACATGGTGCGACGGCTCCAGAAAGGGGGCCACCAATGCGTGGTCTTCGATCGCTCGGCCAAAGCGGTCGAAGAACTCGTCAAAGAGAAGGCGACGGGGGCCACAAATCTGCAGGCGTTCGCCAGGCAACTCGACAAGCCGCGGGCCGTCTGGTTGATGGTGCCGGCGGCCGTGGTCGACGAAACGATCGCCGAACTCGTGCCGCATCTTGAGGCGGGCGACATCGTCATCGACGGCGGGAACTCGTACTACGTCGACGACATCCGCCGCGCGAAGGAACTCGCGCCCAAGCAGATTCACTACGTCGACGTGGGAACGAGCGGCGGCGTCTGGGGCCTCGAGCGAGGCTACTGCATGATGATCGGCGGCGAAGCGGAAGCAGTTCGCCGACTCGACCCGGTCTTCAAGACGCTGGCCCCCGGCCTCGGCGAAATTCCACGCACGCCCAACTGCCCGCGGCCTGGCGGCACCGCCGAGCAGGGCTACCTGCACTGCGGACCCAACGGCGCCGGCCATTTCGTGAAGATGGTGCACAACGGCATCGAGTACGGCATCATGGCCGCCTACGCCGAAGGGCTGGGCGTGCTGCGCGGCGCGAACATCGGCAAGCACGTTCACGAAATCGACGCCGAGACGACTCCCCTGCGAGACCCGGAGCACTACCAGTTCGACCTCAACCTCGCCGACATCGCCGAGGTGTGGCGGCGCGGCAGCGTGATTGCGTCCTGGCTGCTCGATTTGACGGCCGCCGCGCTGGCCAAGGACGCGTCTCTGGCCGACTTCGCCGGGCGTGTTTCCGACTCGGGCGAGGGGCGGTGGACCATCAAGGCCGCCATCGACGAGGCCGTGCCGGTGCCCGTGCTCACCACGGCCCTCTACGAGCGCTTTACCTCGCGCGGCGAGGCCGATTTCCAGGACAAGCTGCTCTCGGCCATGCGCTTTCAGTTCGGCGGGCACCTGGAGAAGCCCGGCCACAAATGACGTCCGCAGGCAGAGGGGACAAGCCCTGCCGCTGGAAGGAATTTCCGAAATCGCGAGCGGTTGCCATAATAGTTACCTGACGCCCGCCAGCCGCCTCATGGAAGTCCACGAAGCGGTTTAACGTGCGGCACACGCGCCTGTAGCTCAGGGGATAGAGCAACGGTTTCCCAAGTCTTAGAAGTAGTGAACAGCCTACCCCACCAAACCGCGATAAATGCCGTGAATTCTACGGTTTTCGACATCCGCGGCTCCTGATGCGATAGTGGACAATTACGGCTGATTCAGGGCACAGAAGGTGTCCAGGACACCTGAGTAGTGTACAAGCAGCATTTGCCCCTGGACGCTTTGGTAGGGCGAATCGTACGGCGCAAGAGAAAGCCACGGTCAACAGCGTCCCTTGCGCACTCGCTGACCATGCCGGGTCGGAACCTCAAGCGGCAAGAGATGCGAACCGCGTGGGGCTGACCGAGGGGCCATTATCGCGATCGCCCGCTCAGCGGGGAAGATAGTTCATCCAGACTCGCTCCGTTTCCAGGGCCTTTCGCTTCGCTCCTGATGCGTGGTTTGGAACATGGAAGTCGACATGCCTCCAGCCGTGCTGGGCCTCGGCCGCGGCGTATAGCTCGCTGGGATAGCCGCAGAGCATGAACCGGCCTTGGATGTCGGCCAGCGTCTCGAGCAACGCGACGTGTTGCCCTTCGCTCATCTCGTGCGCGTACACGTCGGGGCTCGTGCGCGTCGAGCGCAGGTAGGTGGGATCGAGGAAGTAGAACGTGCCCGGTCCGTCCTGCTGGCGGATCACTTCGAGGGCGTCGCCGTGGAGGATGACAACCCGCCTCAGCCTGGCGTGGACAGCCGGTAGGCCATCGACCGAAGATAACCACGCTGATGACTCGGCGTTCATCCGGCGACGGACACGGTTGCGCGTGAGGGCGGTAAACTCTCGGCAGCGGCCGGCGTGGGACTGGCGGCAACCGACGGTCGGTCGAAAAGTGCAGCGCTCATGTCCGAACTCGCTGAATCGTGACCAAGGCTTGTGACGGAAAAAACGTCACAGGTCCTACGATCAGCGAGGAACATGAGGTGTACTGCGAGATGAAGATGTGGACCGAGATCCGTCGGCTGGTGCTGACGGAGAAGAAGAGCAAGCGAGCGATCTGCCAAGAGTACGGGATTCATTGGAAGACGCTGGAGAAGATGCTGGCTCATGAGGAGCCGCCTGGTTATCAGCAGAAACAGCGGCGGCACAAGCCGAAGCTGGAGGCGTTCCTGCCGATCATTCATGAGATCCTCAAGCAGGACAAAGAGGCTCCTCCGAAACCCGGGTACGGGAAAAACGCATCTGGCCACGGCCTTGGCGATCGAAGCCTGTCACCGCGGCTACCAGGTGCGGTTCTTTCGCGTCACCGAACTCGTGACCCAGTTGATGGAAGCCCGCGAAGAGCGGCAACTGCTACGGATGAAAGCTCAACTGGCGCGGCTCGACGTGATCGTGCTCGACGAACTGGGCTACGTTCCTGCCAGCAAACTGGGAGCCGAACTGCTCTTCGACGTGATCAGCACGGCCTACGAACGGCAGAGCCTGATCGTGACCACCAACTTGCCGTTTGGCCAATGGACCGAAGTGCTGGGTAGTGAACGATTGACCGGAGCGGTTCTGGATCGCCTCACGCATCGCTGCCACATTCGGGAGGCGACCGGCGACAGCTATCGGCTCAAGGATGCGCGCCGCCACCGCGAGGACGAAGGCGACACACATTCCGCGGAATCGGGCTCACCGGAGCCCACCGCATAACCCCTGCGACCCGCTCCTCCTCCAGAGGAGGAGCGGCAGCTTTCTTCCTCAGGAGACGCTACGTAAACTAGACCTTACCCTTCCGGGCGCTGCACTTTTCAACCGTCGCGCGCTGCACTTTTCGACCGCCGTTCACAGGTGGCCGTAGACATCGCCTTCGTGCTCCGGAGCGGAGTCCACGACGTGGTTCTCCAGATACTGGGCGAGCGTCTCCCTGGCGCGCTCGAGGCGAGTTGCGGGGTCGCCCTCGGCTGAACGCTCCCAGAGGCGCTGCGTTTCCTCGGTCCAGTGATTCGCTTCGTCGCCGGGCAGTGGGACATTATTTTGTGGCTGATCAGTGGTCGTCGGCGAACCACCCCGCCTCGGTGGTGCTCTAACCCTGTGTTGCTGACGATACTTCGGTCGGCTTCGGGGGCGGCCTGAGCATCGGATACTTGGGCCTCACGCCGTAGTGCTTTTTCAAGTCGGTCAGCTCGTCTTGCAGCTCCTGCTTATCAAGGCTGGCTTCCACTTGGCGCTTAAACGCTTCACCCCAAGCTTCTTCAGCGTCGTGAAGTTTAGCCGATAGGGATGCCTCCCTTTCCGCCGAGCCGCGCTTGCCCCATTCTGCTCCACCAAAAAACGCGCCCACCACGGCCATCAGCCACAGCATGGTCTTCAAGGAAAACACAGGACGCACCATGGGGCTTCATTTAGACAGTAGGGTGCTGCTCTGCCGTTGCTGATGGGTGGGTTTCTCAAAGGACTTGAGAAATTCGAGAGCGCCCCGCCGCTCCTCATCAGTGTTGACGATAAACTCGAAAGGGCCCTTCTTGATTACTGTCCTGCGGCCTTGCAACATCTGGCGGACGGCCTTGGACGCCAGAGCCGCCTTTTCATCGGCACGCCTCTGCCATTCCCGCTCAAACCGAATCCCGCCAAAGAAGCAGGCGATCGCCAACAACAGGACAAGCAGCGCTCGGATGGTGAATTGCGGGCGTGGCATGCTCAGCCGAGCAAATAGTTGTTGATGACGTAGATGAGTGCCGACGTCGCAAGAATTGGCAACGCCACAGAACCGATCGCGCCGCACAAGATGGACCGGCGAAATGGCATCCCTACTAGGCTGCCGAAAGCGCCACCTGCGAGCGCCAGTCCGCCGCAGAATTGCAGCAGGAAGCGTTCCCTATCGTCCCTTGGGCCGTAGAAGCTGAGCCATGAGCACCTAAGTCCGGCCAGCGCAAGACAAACCAAGGCCGTCACCACCAACGTCGCTCTCAAGCTATACTGAAACCGCCGGCGCATGGGTTCAGCATAGCCTGCGGGCGGTCTGGGGCCAAAGAGCGGTGCGGGCGGGTAGCGCTTCCATTTGCCCCGAGCGCCAGGAAAAAATGAATTTCGGGTGCCTAGCGCTGTGCCGGGTAATTAGGCAGGTGGTTCGAGCGACGGCACCTGTCGATGGTTCGCTGGGGCCTGATTCCCTTTTGGGCGAAGGATCCGAAGATCGGCAGCAGCATGATTAACGCCCGTGGGGACACCGTGGCCGACAAGCCCGCGTTCAAGAAATCGTTCCGGACGCGCCGTTGCCTGGTGGTTGCCGATGGGTTCTACGAGTGGCAGCAGACCGGTGGACCCAAGAAGCAGCCGTTCTACATCCGACTCAAGAACGATAGACCCTTCGCGTTCGCCGGCCTTGGGGAAGGGTGGTCGAAGAGCGGAACGCCGATCGAGTCCTGTACGCTCATCACGACGGAGCCGAACGAGCTGATGGAGCCGGCTGGCAGCTTGAGCCGGGGCGATTTGACACGTGGCATACGGCCAATTCTAACGGTGAAGGCAACCCACGGAACCTGTTGGCGGATGGACATACGAATCAAAGCTTTGATCGGCGCTCACGCCGTAGTATTCGTCATAGCCGCGATAGCCGTGTTCGGTCTTTCCGGTGCGACCCCAGCTCTGCTACTCTTCATGGCGCTCGCTTCGGCTGACGCCGCACTCTTGGGCCTTTGGGGAGCGTTTGGTACTGCGCGCTGGCAAAATCGTTTCTATGGCGTCTCGGCAGCGCTGTTGTTCCTCTCGGCCGCATTTCTCTTTGAGCAACAACAGGTCACGGCGCGGGATGTCGTTGTTCTGGGGGTATTTATCAGCTTGCCCTGCATCGTGATCGTTTTGGTGCTCATGGCCCTTCGGCGCGGGCCAAGGCAACTTGCGCTTAGACGTGCGGAAGACGCTCCCGCGCGTGAAGGATTTCAGTTTTCGCTGTACGGACTTCTGGTTGCGGTAACCGGGGTCGCAATCGCATTGTCGGTCGGCAGGGTCACGCGGATTATGGAGGAAGCCGGAACCTGGTTCGAGGTTTTGGCACTGGCGTTGATCCTACCTCCGTCCTTCGTGCTCGTCGCGTTGGCAACTTTCTGGGCGGCGCTCGGCATCAGTCGTCCGTTGCCAAGGCTGTTGCTGGTTATTCCGCTCGCAATGCTCTTAGGATTTGCGTCATACTTTGGTTTGGATTCGGATATCGATTGGTCGCAGGTTTTTCTGTGGTCGTGCCTCACGGGGACCACGGCAACCATCATCGCCAGCAGCCTTCTGGTGGTTCGTTCAGCGGGTTGGCGGCTGTGCAGCGCAGCCGACGAACCGCAGACGGCCCCGGAAACCGGCATCGAATGATGGCAACCTGTCGCCGCTTCTTCATCTTGGCTACCCTTGCATTTTGGCAAGGCGGATTCGCCTTCTATTCGGCAATCGTCGTCCCGGCTGGCGAGGAGGTGCTCGGCTCTTCCCGCGAGCAAGGCTTTGTGACCCGCCGCGTAACGAACTACCTGAATGCCGCTGGCGCTGTGGCCCTTCCACTCTGCTTGTGGGATCTTTGGATCGGCACCTGGACTTCGGGGATCCGGCTTCGTTGGGGATCGTGGGGAGGAATGGCCTTGACTCTTGCACTTCAAGTGTGGCTGCACATGGTGCTTGATCGACTGCTGCAACCTGACGCTATGCTCGTGTCCGACCAACGGACATTCCGCGCCCTTCATCAATGGTATCTGATCGCAAGCACCGCCCAGTGGGCCTGTAGCGTGGCCTTCTTGGTTCTCACCCTCATTGCCTGGCGGAAGGAAGACGCGACCCGACCGTTCGTTGAGTGCCCGATGGTGGACAGTTAATCTGGTCCCCATGCTCGACCGCCAACGCCTCAAGCTACGCTTCGGTCCGTATCGAGCGCCAAAGTTCAAGTACGGCGCCCGGGGCATGGACGAAATCCGCGGCGAGGTTGAAATCGTGGGACTGCGCGACGGCCCGATCCCTTGGCCGAATTCGGCATGCTCGACGAGGTACAGCAAGGCGATGCGACGACGCGCTTTCCGAAGCCGACTCTGTTCAACGAGCAGGTCGCCGAGTTCTCTCTTCCCTTGGGTGACGACAAGTCGGCGAGAACGCTGGCGGTCGCA
>DASZPH010000075.1:0-6894 GCA_035550375.1 Pirellulales bacterium
GCGAGGGCTGATGGATATTCTTAACCCAGTAGCTTTCGGCCCGTTCGGGTTCGTCTTTGCGGCTCTCGAATCCCGGAGGGCCGTTGGGCCAGAGGGGAATTTGCTCGGCCTGTTCCGCCGCGCAAGCCGCCAGAGGAATGAACGCGATCAGTACGCCTACCCGCCCACGTACAGCGCTGAGGCTGCCAAGCGACGGCCTACCCCCCCGCGATTTTCCGATCGTGCCCATCGGTTTCTCGTGCCCTCTAAACTTCTCGCTTCGGCTCCCACGCTAAATTGCTGGTGCTCTTGGCGTTACAATTCACCGATTCTACCGCGGTTCGGCCACTTCGCAAGAATTTCGTCGCGGCGGCACGCGGCACCAGCCTGTGACCCAAGCGATGCAGGTTTAGCGCCGGTGGCTTGCGCGCTCAGGACGCGCTAGTCCTGAGCGCGCTGGCCGGACAGTCGCCTTGCTTCGGTAGTGCACAGCGAGGATGCCAGAACGTAACTCCGAGATGCCTCGGTCGATGTGACCGACGAGGATAGCGTCAATGATTCGGCGTGATATGCTGCCGGAATGAGCCGACGCCTAAGAGAATTCTGACGGATCGAACCAGGTTTCTCCCAAATAGAAAACTAACGAGTGACTCACACGAAAATCGCATTGCGCCCATATTCTCGGGCGCCAATCAAAGTTTTTGTGGAATCACGTCGTGGCAGCGAAAGCAACGAAGAAGAGTTCGGCGATGCCGACGCATCACGGGCCGGACGAGCAGTTGCTGGCCGCAGCGGAGTCCGGCAAGATCGATGAGGTGCGGCGCCTGATTGCGGCCGGCGCGACCATTGAGGCGCGCGATCTGCGGAAAGCGACCAGTGGACGAACGCCACTAATGCTCGCCGCCGGCCAAGGACATGATGATGTAATCGCGCCGTTGCTGGCGGCCGGCGCCGACGTGAACGCCACCGACGAACCGTCCGGACAGCCCAGTCCTGGCTTTACGCCGAGCTTCAACCTGGGTGGTCTTGAGGTCGTCGAAGAGGAATACCGCCTGGGCCGTACCGCTTTGATGTTCGCTGCCGCTGGGGGGCACATCAACGCAATTAGAGCGTTGGTATCGGCCCGCGCGGATGTTAACGCCGCCGACTTCGCCTCCTGCACGTCCCTCTATCTCGCGGCGCGCGGCGGCCGCGCAGAAGCGGTGTCGGAACTGATGCAAAGCGGCGCGAAAATCAACGCCCGAGGGCCGAAGGGTGGCACGGCTTGCCGCCAATGGGTACACAAAGGCGTAACAAAATGGGCTTGCTTCAACGGCTGCTGAAGGGATTGCGAGACGATGCGCCCGCCAACCCCGTGTCGCTCGCCAATGAAGCGGCACGCTGCACGCACCACGGCGACTACGATCGGGCGATCGCACTGCTTAATCAGGTGATCGAGCGGGCGGCGGAGCTGCGGACAGCGGACCTGGCGGCGGCCTACAACATTCGTGGCGCCGCTTGGCACAAAAAAGGCGATTCTGTCCGAGGACTCGAAGACTGCGACGCCGCCGTACGGCTAGCACCGAGTGCAGCGATTGTCCACGTCACTCGCGGAGCCGTCCTGTTCGAGGCCGGGCAGGTCGACCGCGCCTTGGCTGACCTGGACGATGCTATTCGGATGGACCCGAACGTGACCGATGCCTACTTCAACCGCGGCTTCGTCTTAATGAAAAAGGGAGAATTGGAACGCGCCCGGGCCGATTTCGACATGGCCCTGCGCCTCGATCCCAAGCAAGCCTTATTATTCCGCGGCCGCGCGCTGGCGCACAAGCGATTGGGCGACCGAGACCGAGCTCTACGTGATCTCGACCAGGCCCTGGCGCTCGATCCGCAATGTCTGCCGGCACTCATCGATCGCGCGATGCTACGCAGTGAAGCTGGAAATGACCGTGACGCCTCAATTGATTTAGAAATAGCAGTTCGCCTCGCGCCGGTGGATGGCGATATCCGCCGCCGACGGGCAAAATTGCGCCGCCGCCTGGACGACTTGAAAGGGGCTTGGCTCGACCTTGATGAAGCCGTTCGTCACGAGCCTCGTAATCCCCATAACTACCTCGAACGAGGGATGGTGACCCTCGGCATGGGCGATGCCGCCGCGGCGTTGAACGACTTTAATGAGGCGATCCAACTCAAGCCTGACTATGCGGCGGCTTTCATCGGGCGTGGCCAGGTGCACCACCAGCGTGGTAACCCGAACGCCGCCTTGGACGATTTCGACACCGCACAGAGCCTCGAGCCGGATTCCTCGGTCGTTTACAGTACCCGCGGACTTCTGCTGCTGCAGATGGGTGAGCTCGATCGCGCGGCGGCCGATTTCGAACGGTCAGTCGAGCTCAATCCGGCAAATGCCCTCGCCTTTAACAATCGCGGTTTTCTGCGCGAGACGCGGTGCGATTATGCCAGTGCGATCGCCGATTATCGCGAAGCCATTCGCCTTTCGCCCGATCATCCCAATGCCCATAAGAACCTGGCATGGCTGCTGGCCACCTGCTCGGAAGACCGGATTCGCAACGGGCGCGAGGCCCTGGAGCATGCCGAGCGCGCCCTGGAACTTTGCCAGTGGAAAAGCTCGGCCTGGCTTGAGATTCTTGCCGCCGCCTATGCGGAGGCTGGAGACTTTGAAAAGGCCGTCGAATGGCAAGCTAAAGCCATCGAGCAGAACCGTGGGCCGGCACAGGCCGAATTGCAAGCCCGGCTGGAACTTTATCGAGGCCGCAACGCATTCCGCGGCGGTCCCAAGGCGTGCCGGGGGACCACGGTTGCTAAAAACCCGATCGCTCGGCCGTGAACGTAGCACCATGAATAAGGAACATCCCATTTTCATGTTGCTCAGCCCAGTCGTCGGCGATTGGCGCAAGGCATTGAAACTCGTCGAGAGCGGCCTCGATGTCAGTCTCCGCGACGAACACGGCGAACCTATGATCTGCCGCGCTGCTCTGTCGGGATCGTGGGAAGTATTCGAGGCGATCGTCAAGCAGGGCGCCGATCCGTTGGCTTCCAATTCTGACGGAGTCTCCGCGTTCCACTACGCGCTCGCCGGCGCGGTCCGACCCAACGTCAAGTACTGGTCGCAGCGGCAGATTCGTGGAAGTCTTTGCTATGTCTTCGGTACTTGCCAAGCCAGGCGAAGGTGCGTTCTACGATCCAGCGCTTGGGCAGCACCTGAAAGCCTTTCAGGCCCGCAGGACCGAGTACCGTTTGGATCTTCCAGCCGTAGTGCCCGCGGACCCGTTCCGGCAAGGCGTTTCGCCCGTACGCCGAATCGGCAAAGATGACCTTCAATCGCCGAAACCGCTCCCTCATCAATGCAGTGTTTGGAGGACCAGCACGGCGCCATCTTGGTCTTGCCAATTCGCGGGATGGACCACCACCGCAAGCAACAAGCCCAACGTGTCCACGACGATGTGCCGCTTTCGGCCAGCGACCTTCTTCCCGGCATCGTAGCCACGCTCACCTCCAATGTCGGTCGTCTTCACCGATTGACTATCTATGGCCGCGGCGCTCGGAGATCGTTGACGGCCGGCCTTGCGCCGCACCAAGTCTCGCAGCCGATTGTGAAGCCGTTGCCAGACGCCCGAATTGCGCCATTGCAGAAACAATCCATAGACGGTTTTCCAGCACGGAAAGTCATGCGGCAACATGCGCCAGGCGCAGCCCGTTCGGAGCACATAAAACATCGCATTGAGAACCTGCCGACGACAGACCGTGCGTGGCCGACCTCGTCGCGACGATTGCGGCAGTTCGCGGCGGATCAATTCCCATTGCTCGTCTGTCATATCCGTGGGATACTCTGCGCCTTCCTGGCGTTTCATCGGTACGACTCCTTTCGTTCTGTGGTAGGAACCGAGCGGAGTCGTACCGTTTTTTGTTCAATTCGCCAATTTCAAGACACGCTCTGAGGAGGCGCGCGGCTCCCGCTTGGGTGCGCGGTACGCTGGTCACGGCATAGTCGATTTCGACGGTCTGTTTGCCTCTGCACGTGGTCGTGCGAGTGAGGCGACACACCTGAGCGAGCCCCGGCCAATCGGTATGTCCCGCCAACCTCGTGCTGACCTCCAGACAGCGTCGAACGATACGCCCGTGTTCCTTGGAAAGTGTCTCGAAGCGGTCAAGATGCGACAGGCGAATGCGTTCGTTGGTAGGGGGAAAAAGCCGCCCGAAAATCGGCAGCGATGGTCTCGCGAAGGCTGGGCTGATTGTCCTTCACGACGAAGAAGTAGTGCCCTTGCCGTTCGATGATTTCCTCGCAGACATCACGCTGACAAAACATGGCATCGCCGGTGACAACTCGCCCTCGAAGCACGAGATTCCTCAGCAATTCCAGGGCGGATTTGGCCTCATTCGTTTTTTCGTCAACCCGCGTTTGGCTGAGAGTGCAGCCCGTCGCATGATCGAGCAACGACAGTAAATGCACCGCTCGTTGGTGTGGTTTCAGCGTACCGCAGAGCGTCTTTCCGTCGATGGCGACCCCTCGCAGTGCTGCCTCTGCCTCCGGCTGACCGAGGCAATGCGTGATCCACACGCCCAGTGCCTGTTCGAGATGCTCGGGCGCCACTGCCATAAGCAACTTACGAAATGCTCCCAAGGTCGGGGGCTTTCGAGTGAAGCCCAGCAGATGCCAGATCGGGGCTTCCTGGCTGTGAATCCATTGGGCGATTGCGGAATAACCGCGTGCTCCTTGTAAAAGAGCACAGACAGTCGCGGCCAGCATGGCCACTAAGGGATGGCGTCGTCCCTGGCGCCCGCGGGGATCGGGAATCTGGGCAAGAAATGCCAATAGACTCCCTGCGGGGGCAGGATGCAAAGGTGACCTCCTTGAACAATAGACTCCTTAAACTCCTAGAAATACTACGCACCTCACGTAGCGTCGAGAAGTCAAAGACCCTGATGCACAAGTACATCCGCTTGGTGTGCAATCCACGCCGCAATAGAATCGATGTTGCCCGTCATAGAATTCCATCATGGTCCTCCTTGGCAGGGCGTCCTTCAGCCTTTGAACCGCTCAAAGGCCCAAGCCGCTCCATTAGACAAGAAGACCTCTCAAGCGAGGCCATGATGAGCATCCGACCTGGGACGCGAAACCCCCCTCGGCAAACCTAGCGTCGGTCGCCTGTCACCTCCCCACTCACGTTGGATTCTTTGCTCGCCGCCAACAAGCTGGTGCAGCAAGTGGGCGGCGTCGATGCGGCAAAGACGGCAGTGGATGCCCTGGCGAAGCTGGCCTGAGAAACCGGCCGTAGTCCAGCAGGCTCACTGGAATCCGAAAGTCTGGTTTTTCCGAGAGCGTGCTTGTCCCACCGCTCTGGCGCGGTCTAATGGCCACGGGCGCCCCAGTAGGCTTCTATTCTTCCCCCCGGTTTTTGTCCCCGAAACCGATTTATCACGGCGCCCTATATATCCTATATATATGGTCACGACCGACTGTCGACTTGGGCAGCGTGAGCTCCTTTGGGCCCGGAAAATGTCGCCTGCGTTCGCGAGGCCCCGGCGGTTTGACGGAGCAAAACCCGACTCGCCATTAGCCCGAGAGTTTCGAGACTCGTCTAACCTGCGGCGGTGCGTCGGGCTCGGTTGGCTAGGCTGCACTGACCTGCTTCGTTGTATCGGTCCGAAGCAGTTTGGGGCCGGTCGCTTGCGCGCTCAGTACGCGCCCTCCTGAGCGCGCTGCCGGGCCATCTCGGCGCTTCGGGCGTGGACACCCCAAGATCCGGTCTCCCAATACAAGCGACCAACCTGTCGCCCTTAAAGCTACAGCAAAATGAGCGTCGGCCGTTAGAGACGAAGATTTGCGTCGATTTATTACCCGGGCGGGACAATTTTGCGACGGCAACAAGCGTTGCGGCCTATAGAGCGTCAACACCGGTGGCCGACGCTCACAGGTAACCTCTTGGACGGGCAGGCCGGGCGGATATGCGGCCATTGAAACGGACACGCACCGTGAAGGGGAAGGTCATTCTGAAGTCGCGGGCGGAGTTGCGGGAAGAAGCGCGCCGCAATCTGTGGAATCGTAAGGCAGCCCAAAAGGCACCGAAGTATTGCCTCACGGTGCTCAGGCATTCCTGGTGCAACACCGTCGGCGTCGCCGAGGAAAAGGAATGCGTCTCGCCTTGGCTCTACGAAAGTGAGCGGATTGTCACATCACGTGTGCGGGAGCGCATCATGCTCGCTACCCGGTCGTTACGGATCAATTGATACATGCAGCGCGCAAAACCCACGAAATCCGCTCACGGCATGGCATCTTCCTTTAATGGCACACCAAGTGCGTATTGACGGGCGTTTTTCAAATGATCCCGTGGAGCTTTCACCATGTCCGACAATGACCGCTCCACCGAGAACGACTCGCCAGACGATGTGATCCGCGTGGCCGCGTACTACAAGTGGCTCGACGCGGGCCGGCCCGACGGCCGGGACCTCGATTTTTGGTGTCAGGCCGAGCAGGAGCGTGCTCTTTTGCAACACGCGATCGCGAAGCCATCGCCCGATGAGGCGCCGGCGCATCGCGCTGTGATTGTTCGACCCAAGGCGTTCTTTTCGCCCGCCAGACGCGGCAATCGAGAGAAGCCAGCCTCGGCGACAAGCCGCCACAACGCCTGAACAAACCCTCCACGATAGCTCTGCCATGATTGACAGCATTGAGCTCGCACGCCGCAGCACAGACGGCGGAATCGTACAGATAACAGCGATGAAGGTTCGCGGGCAGCGAGAGCTGATCGTTGCCGCGACAAACACAGTGAGGCTAGTCCTTAAACAAGCATAGCCAGAAGCCGGGCGGCCGCGGCCGCGGCGAAAAAAATCGAAAACCTCCGGCGTTTTGGGGCGTATTTGTGTTGAACGCCAACAAACACGCCACACCTGCACGGAGGTTTTCGAGTGAGC